>DASZZN010000006.1 GCA_035544955.1 Candidatus Dormiibacterota bacterium | reverse complement strand
AGATCGTCGATGTCATGCGACGCCGGGTGGTGGCGATCGAGGGCGGCCAGATTGTCAAAGACGAGGACGCAGGAGGGTACCATGCACCGGCTCTGGAATCGCATTGATTTTGCCTTCAGCAGCGCGTGGCAGAACTTCTGGCGGAATGCCGCCGTCAGCATCGCCAGCGTGCTCATCGTCTGGGTGGTCTTGCTCGCCCTTGGCAGCCTGCTGCTCGTCTTGCACTCGCTCGACCAGATCGTGGCGCTCGAGAAAACCAAGGCCAGCGCCATCTCCGTTTACCTGGCCGATACGACACCGCTCAGCAGTGCCATGGATTTCAAGCTGCACCTGGAGAGTGATCCGCGGGTGACCAGCGTCGTCTACGTTTCCAAGGACCAGGCGATGGCACGGTTTCGGCAGCTGCCGGCGTTGGACCCGAGTGTGATCGACACCCTGGGCACCAACCCGCTGCCGGCCAGCCTCGATGTGACCGTCAAGGACATTCGCGACCTCGCGGCGATCGACCAGGAAGTGCGCTCCTCGCCATTGGTCGATAAGTCGCCCGCAACGAATTACGAGCCCAACGTCATCGACAAGATCATCTTGCTCGCTCGCGTGGCAGGGATTGCCGGGCTGATCCTCATTGTTGGATTGACCGGACTATCGGTCTTCATCATCATGCTCACCATCCGGACCGCCATCTATCTCCGCCGCAAGGAGATCGAGGTGATGAAGCTGGTCGGCGCCACCGACTGGTTCGTGCGCTGGCCCTTCATCGTCGAGGGCCTGATCGTCGGTGTCGTCGGGGCGGTGGTGGCGGTGCTCATCGTCGGCTTCGGTTACCGGCCCGCGGTGGTGAACCTGCAAAGCGTGCTGATCTTTGTTCCGCTGGCGTTCGATCCCTACTACCTCCGGCTGGTGCTGGCGGCGATGCTCGGATTCGGCCTGTTACTGGGAAGCATGGGGAGCTATCTGGGAGTAAGGCGGTTCCTGAAGCAGTGAGGCTGGGCCGCCGCCCCGCGGCGTTCGCCATCGCGCTGTTGACCGTGATGCTGTTGACCACGGTGTCGGATACGGTTTACGACAAACAACACCAGCTGCAGGGCCTCAACGGGCAGATCATCGCCACACGGACGCAGATCCGTCAGTTACTCGATCAGGAGCGCGCCTTGCAGGCGCAGATCGCCGCGCTGAACGCGCAGCTCGCCTCGGTTCAGGCCCAGGTCGACCAGGAGACGGCAAAGCTGGTCCTGCTCGGGCAGCAGGTCGACCAGGCCAAGGTGCAGCTGGCGCTCAAGCAGGCGGAGCTTGCCAAGCATATCGCCGATTTCGGCCACCGGATGCGGATCATGTACAAGAGCGGCCAGGTCAGTGGCCTCGAGCTGGTCTTCTCCGCCGCGAACTTCACCGACCTCATGAATCGGATCTTCTTCTTCAACGACATCGTGCGGGAAGACCGGCGCCAGCTTGCCGAGCTGCAGAAGGAGCGGGCCGCGATCGAGACGATGAAGGTCGACCTCGAAGCCAAGCAGGCCGAGCAAACGCAAGTGGTCAAGCAGATCCAGGATCAGAAGGCCCAGCTAGAGACGGTGCGCGACCAGCGCGCCGCCCGCGAGCAGCAAATCGCCGCGATCGAGGCACAGTTCCAGGCGCAGCTGGCCGAGATGCAGGCGCAACGGGCCGTGTTGCAGGCGCAGATCGCCTCGCTCATCCGTGAAAGCTTCCGGGCGCGCTCGTCCGGCAAGTGGAAATGGCCGATTGACGGTGTCATCACCCAGGGCTTCGGTTGCACCAGCTATCCGTTCGAGCCCTACGACCCCACCTGCCCCAGCAAGCACTTCCACAGCGGCCTCGACATCGCCGCCGATTATGGCACCGCGGTGCACGCCGCCGATGGCGGCATCGTGCACAACTTCACCATGGCTTGTAGCTGGGGAGGCGGGCTTTGTGGTTACGGGCGCTACGTGGTCATCGTCCATGCCGGAGGCTTCACCACCCTCTATGGACACCTCTCCAGCTGGGCCGTTGGCGACGGCGTTCAGGTCGACAAGGACACCGTCATCGGATACGAGGGCAGCACCGGAAACTCCACCGGACCGCACGTCCACTTCGAGATCGACCTGGCCGGCATGCCGGTTGACCCGCTCGCCTACTTGCCGGCGTGATCGAGCCACACGGCGACGTAAGCTCCGATCCTGGGTCAACATCGGGTCGGAACGATAATCGACTCATGTCCCGAGCCAAAAACATCGCGATCCTGCTTGTTGTGGCGATCGGCGCCTTTTACGCCGGCAGCCTCGCCGAGTTTCAATTCGGTGCCTTCGCGCCCGACTGGGCGAAGTCGCTGCTCTTCTACACGCCGCCGAAGTCCAATGTCGATTACCGCACGCTGGACGACGTCTTCACGACGATCCAGCAGCATTACGTCAAGCCCGATGCCAATGGCGTCAAGTTGACCGAGGGCGCCGCCGCCGGCATGGTCAGCGCGCTTGGGGATCAGTTCTCGCGCTACCTCACGCCCGCCGAGTACCTCGCCAACCAGAGCTTCCTCAGCGGCCAGTTCGCCGGGATCGGCGCCTCGGTGCAGATGAGTGGCGCCCAGGTCGTGCTGGTGAGCATCATTCCGGGAACGCCCGCGGAGAAAGCGGGCGTGAAGGCCGGGGACGTCGTGACGGCGGTCGACGGGCAAAGTACCAAAGGGTGGACCGCCGACGACGCCGTCAACCACATCCGCGGCAAGGCGGGGACCACGGTCAAGCTGCAGATCAGCCGGGCCGGCCAGACGCTGACCTTCGACCTCACCCGAGAGGAGATCAACGTGCCCAGCGTCGCCACCCATATCTTCAATAACCGCGTGCTCTACGTCCGAATCTTCGAGTTCGGCGGCCGAACCGCAACCGAGTTCGACCAGGCACTCAAGGACAACCTCAAGGGATCGGTGAGCCAGGTCGTGCTCGACTTGCGGGACAACCCGGGCGGCTACGTGGACGCCGCCAATGACGTGATCAGCGAGTTCGTGAACCAGGGAACGAGCACCATCCTGGTGTCACGCGGCGGGCATGAGGATGTGAAGAAGGTCACCGGCACCGGTCGCGCCTTCAACAACCCCCTCGTCGTCCTCGTCAATGAGAACTCGGCGAGCGCCTCGGAGATCACCGCGGGCGCGATCAAAGACCACGGTCGGGCCCAGCTCGTGGGCGTCAAGTCCTTCGGCAAGGGTTCCGTCCAGGAGGATTTCCCGCTGCGGGACGGCGACCTACACCTCACGATCGCCGTCTGGCTGACGCCCAATCGGCACTCGATCGAGAAGACGGGCATCACCCCCGACAAGACGGTGACGCTCGCCAGCGCCCAGGACGAATATGCGGTGGACCGCACCCCGAACGACTTCGCAAAAGACACGCAACTGACCGCGGCGCTGGCGCTGTTGGGGGCTTAGGTCGCCGCCCGGCGGTCGCCTACAATCGTTTTGTATGCCGGACGAGGCGTTTGACGTAGCCGTCATTGGGGGCGGCTCCGCCGGATATGTCGGCGCCATTCGTGGGGCCCAGCTGGGGCTCAAGGTCGCAGTCATCGAGAAGGAGAAGGTCGGCGGCACCTGCCTGCATCGCGGCTGCATCCCGACGAAGTCGTTCCTCCATTCGTCCGAGCTGGCCCACCAGATCCATGGCGCCGCTGCGCTCGGCTTGAAAACCGAGGGCCTCGAGGTTGACTGGCCGGCCGTCCTGAAACGCAAAGAAGCCGTTGTGAACCAGCTCTGGCGCGGCACCGAGTTTCTGCTGAAGAAGAACAAGGTCACCGTGTTCAAGGGCGAGGGCGTCATCGAGTCGGAGCACAAGGTCGTCGTCAACGGCAGCGGCGAGACGATCGATGCCAAGAACCTGGTGGTCGCGACCGGCTCCCGGCCGAAGTCCCTGCCCGGGCTCACCATGGACGGTGACCGGGTGATCAGCAGCGATCACGCCGTCAACCTCGAGCAGATGCCGAAATCGATCGTCATCGTCGGCGCCGGGGCCGTGGGGACCGAATTTGCCTGCGTCTACAACGGCTACGGCGCGGACGTGACCCTCGTCGAGTTCCTGCCGACGCTCCTGCCGCTCGAGGACGCCGACGTCGGCCAGGCGCTGGGCAAGATCCTCACCAAGCGGGGCATCAAGGTGCTCACCGGCGCCCAGGTTCAGCCGGACACGGTCAAGCGGGCCAACGGCAAGATGACGGTCGCCGTCAAGAGCGGCGACCAGACGCAGACGATCGAGGCGGAGCGGATGCTGGTCGCGGTCGGCCGTGAGGGGATCACCGACGGCTTTGGGCTCGAGAAACTGGACATCCAGCTGGAGAAGGGCTACATCAAGACCGACGAGCACTACCGCACCGGACATCCCAACGTCTATGCCGCCGGCGACGTGATCGGCAACTTCCTGCTGGCGCACGTCGCCTACTACGAAGGCGAGCACATCATGGAGCACATCGCCGGCAAGAACCCCAAGCCGCTCGACTACAACCGGGTCCCACGCGCGACCTACACCTACCCGCAGGTCGCGAGCCTGGGCTTGTCGGAGAAGCAGGCCCGCGACCAGGGTCTCAAGGTCAAGGTCGGGAAGTTCCCGCTGGTCGGTAATGCCAAGTCCGTGATCCTCGGTGAGACCGAAGGCTTCGTCAAGATCATCAGCGATGAGGCCTCGGACGAACTGGTCGGTGTCTTCATCATCGGCCCGAATGCCACCGAGCTGATCGCCGAGACGGCGCTGGCGAAGCTCCTCGAATCAACGCCCTTCGAGATCGGGGCGAGTATCGCGCCGCACCCGACCGTCTCCGAATCCGTCAAGGAGGCCGCGCTGGCCGTCGACGGCGTCGCGATCCACATTTAGCCGATGGCCCTGAAGACGACGGAGGTCGAAGCCAAGGGCGGCCAGAGCCGCCACCGGTCGCTGGGCTTGAGCGACGAGCAGGCGCTTCGGATTTACGAGGTGATGCGGCTGGCGCGGGCGGTCGATGAGCGGATGTGGCTGATCAACCGCCAGGGTCGCGCGCCCTTCGTCATCTCCTGCCAGGGGCAGGAAGGTGCCCAGGTCGGGATCGCGGCGGCTCTGCGGACCGGTTACGACTGGGTCGCGCCCTACTACCGCGACGCCGGCGTCATCCTCTGGTTCGGGATGACGGCGCGCGATCAGATGCTGTCCTTCTTCGCACGGCGCGAGGATCCCAACAGCGGCGGCCGGCAGATGCCCGGGCACTTCGGCAACCGCCGCTTGCACATCGTGACCGGCGGCAGTCCCGTCGCTACCCAGTTGCTGCACGCGGCCGGCGTGGCACTGGCCTCGAAGCAGCGGAAGGAGGATGCGGTGACGGCGACCTTCTTTGGCGAGGGTGCGGCCAGCCAGGGCGACACGCATGAGGCGATGAACTTTGCGGGCATCCACAAGCTGGCCGTGGTCTTCGTCTGCGAGAACAACGGCTACGCCATCTCCGTCCCGCTGCGGCTGCAGTCGGGCGGGGCCAGCCTGGCGGCGAGGGCCGCCGGCTACGGCATCGTGGGAGAGACGGTCGACGGCACGGACGTCCCGGCGTGCTACCGGGTCGCTCGGGAGGCCGTCGCCCGGGCACGGAACGGCGAGGGGCCGACCCTGATCGAGGCCAGGATCTGGCGTCTCAACGCGCATACCTCGGAGGACAACCACGCCAAGTACCGGACTCCCGAGGAGCTTGTCGAGGCTGCCGACCACGATCCGCTGGCCTGCTTCGAAGCCTGGCTCGAACGGCAGGGCTGGCTCTCGGCTGACGAGGCCCAGCGCGTCCGCCAGCGCTTCGAGCACGAGGCCTCCGAGGCGGCCGACTGGGCCGAAACCCAACCCGACCCCCGCCCCGAAGACCTGGCCGCCCACGTATACGCCCCGTAGAACACTGTTCCTGCCCTCAGGTGGAGGGGACCCTCGCTACTCGGGCTTGCCGGTCAGGCCTTCCATGGCTTCGTCGACGTCGATTTCGCCGCGGGCCAGGCGTTCCAGGAGTTCGACCCTGGCGCCTGCGGGCGGGCGTTCGGTTGCCAGGCCCAGGCGGGCCAGTAGCTGGTCGAACCTGGCTCGGGTGGTCGGGTAGCTGACTCCCAGGTGTCGCTCGAGCTCCTTCATGTTGCCCCGTGAGGCGAGGAAGTGGCGCAGCAGCTGCCGGTCGTCCGCGCCCAGGGCGCAGAACTCGCAGGCCTCGAAGTCGCCGGCGATCTCGGTCCCGCAGGAGCGGCAGCTCAAGCGCGTGAGGGCGAGGCGCTCCCCGCAGACCGGGCAGTCGCGGGGAGCGTTCCGGGGTTGGCGCGGGCTCAATCGGTCACGACCCGAACCGAGCCCATGGTCGTCGAAACGTCGAGGGTGCCCCGTCCGTCTCCGATCAGCCAGGCTCCGTCCTGCTGCTGACCCGACACGCTGACGCTGCCGAGCGTTGTCTTGGCGGTGACCCTGACGCTGGACCCCTCCTCGAGGCGGAGCTTGACGCTGCCGGCCTCGCAGGTGACGCGCGAGGCGCCGTGGTCCAGGCGGCCGCTGGCGCGGACGCTGCCGGCCCGCGCGGTCAGCTGCAGCGGTGAAGCAAAGCCCTCGATCCGGGTCTGGCCCGCCTGGACGTCGGCCTTGATCGGCGCCTTCACGTCGCGGATCCTGAGGCTGCCGGCCTGTGACTGCACCTC
>DASZZN010000005.1 GCA_035544955.1 Candidatus Dormiibacterota bacterium | reverse complement strand
CCTCGCTCGTGCCAAGGTCCATGTGATCCGCGCCGCGGGCGCGGGCGGCTTCGATTGCGGCTTCCATCAGGGACCGGCCCAGCCCGCGCCCCCGGCTCTGCGGCACGACGTACAGCTCGGCGAGATAGCACTCAGGAGCGTCGCTCCAGATCGCCGCCCGGAAGCGCAGCACCGCGACGCCGTCCGGCCCCGTCCCTTCGAGCAAGATGATCGTGTCGCCGACGGCCAGCAGGCGACGGATCCGTTCGGCCAGCCGGTCCGGCCCCGGTGTCGGCTCTCCGAATTCGCTGTTGAAATCGTGCAGGAGCTGACCGACCGCCTCGGCATCGGCCGAGCTCGCAATGCGAACGGTCAGGGCCGTCGGTCCTTCCTCCGCCGCACCGCCTTGCGCACGACCTCCCATGCGCAGGTTCTACCACAGGCCGACATCAGCGTTCGGCAGGCGAATGTTGCCGAAACCACTTGAGCGTCTCGCCGATCGCCTGGCCGTGGGGCGTTGGGCTGCTGCCAAAAGTTCGGGCGTACTTGCTGTGGTCCAGCACGAACGGGCGTTCAGACTGGTAGAGCGTCTCCTTGGCCGCCCGCATGAATGGGCTGAAGACGGCCAGCAAGGTGATCGCGACCTTTGGCGGCGCCTGCAATCTCGTGGGAGTCCCAACCTCCCGGAAGACCATTTCAATGAACTGTCGCGTGCTAATGGTCTCGGCGCTGGGGATATGCCAGACCTGGCCGAGGGCCTCGTCACGTTCGGCGAGCGTCACGAGCCCGCCGGCGAAATCGTCGATGAAGGTGTAGGTGTGTGGAGCGTCGGGATCGCCGAGCACCTGGGCGGGCCTGCCTGACAACGCCCTGGCGAAGATGCCGTCGCCGACCTTGGATTGGTGGACGTGCGGCCCATAGAAGTCGGAAGCCCGGCCGATGGTGGCACGCACCTTGCCGCTTGTGTGGGCGTCCATGAGGGTGTTGGCCACTTGAGCTCGGACACCCGTGGTTGGACCAACCGGTCGGTTCGGGAGGTCTTCGGTCATGGGGCCTGACACCGGTCCGTACATATATAGGTTGTCCCCGTAGACCAGCTTGGCCTCGGCCGCGGCGGCTCCCTCGATGATCCCATTCATGATTGCCGGCAGCGTCTGCGGCCATTGGCCATAGGCTCCGCTGGCGCAATGGAACACGACGGCCGCAGCCTCACACACCCGGCGAGCATTGACCGGGTCCGCGGCGTTGGCGGCGATCACCTCCACCCCTTCGGGTACCTCAGCCTGGCCGCTTCGATTGGCGATCCTGACTCGCTTCCCCGTCGATACCAGCCGTCGCATGACGGCAAGTCCTAACGGTCCTGTCCCAAAAATGACGTACCACGGCTCCTGACTGTTAGTCATGATTTCCCTCCTACCACGCTCATCGCACGGGCCGGCATGCTGGTGAGATCCTGGCGCCAGAATAAGAGCACAAGGCCGACCACCGAGGTCGCGGCGACAATGACGGACAGTGCCGCCGGGGTCAGTCCATCGGGAGCGACCAATTGGCGGTCCGGCGCAAACTGTCGAGAGTGGATGTGAACGCACTCGAGAAGGCGCAGTACCTTGGCCTGACGACCTACCGACGAAGCGGAAACCCGGTCACAACCACCGTCTGGTTTGCCACAGTGGACGGCACTCACTATGTCCGCACGGATCCGGAGAGCGGCAAGGTCAGGCGGATCCGACACACGCCGCGTGTGCTGCTGATGGCATCAAGCGGGCTCGGAAAAACACACGGGGGGGGACGGTCACTGCGCAAGCACGCCTGGTGGAGGATCGGGACGAACGAAAGCAGGCCGAGCAGGCCTTGCGGCGCAAGTACGTCATTGTCTATCGTGCGTGGTTCGGCGGATTGGGATTGGTCGCGCGACTTCAGCGCAAACCGCGAGGCATTCCCGTTTACCTGGCTATCTCGCCAATCTAGTATCGAGACCAGAGCAGGTTCGGCTTTCTGATTGCGCCCATTCGATCGAGAAGCAACACCTCGATGTCTGGTATGAATTTCACATGGCAGTCATCCCCGACCAGGTTCGCCAGCAGCTCAAGGATCGGTTCGAGTCCGTGCTCACCGGCCCGGTCCATTTGACGGTCTACACTCGCCCCGGCTCGTCGCGGCTCATCCTCCCGGCCGGCGTCGGCTGCGCCACCTGCGAGGACGCCCGTCAGATGGCGGAGCTATTGCGTGACGCCGCCCCGGAAAAGATCACGATGGAGGTGGTCGACGTCGCTCGGGATGAGGACCGTGCATTCGTCGATGAAGTCGTGGACGTTCCGACCATCGCGGTTGCCTCCGACTCCGCGAGCGGACGCATTCGTTTCCAGGGACTTGCGACGGGCACCGAGTTCCCGGCCCTGATCGATGCCATCGAGCGGGTCTCGCGGGCCGAGCACGGCCTGAGCGAGGAGAGCGTGGCCGCGCTTGCCAAGCTGACCGAGCCTACCGAGGTGATGGTCTTTGCCACGCCGACTTGACCCTATTGTCCCCGGGCCGTGAGCCTGGCCAACCGGCTGGCGCTGGCCTCGCCACAGATCAAAGCAGTCTGCGTCGAAGCGAACGAATTCCCCTACCTGTCGAACCAGTTCCGTGTTCGGGGCGTGCCGCACACCGTGATCAATCGGAAGGCTTCCTTCGTTGGGGCTCTACCCGAGCCGGATTTCGTCGCCGCCGTCCTCGAGGGTGCCGGGGTTGCAAGCCCCCACCCCGACCCTCCCCCGCAAACGGGGGAGGATGTTGAGGGAGAGATCAACTATTCCGCTCGTTGACGGGCACGCGATCACGATCACCCACCCCGATAAGGTCCTCTTCCCTGCCGACGGCATCACCAAGGGCGAGCTGGCCGAGTACTACGAGTCGATTGCGCCGCGCATGATTCCTCACGTCCGGGATCGTCCGCTGCACATGAATCGATTCCCTGGCGGGATTCAGTACAACCCCATTCAGCAGAAGCGCGTGCCTGACTCGTTTCCGGCGTGGATCAAGCGGGCGACGCTGGATCTCCAAAGGGGTGGCACCATCACGCACGCCGTGATCGACAACGCGGCGGCTCTCGTCTACCTGGCCCAGTACAACGTGGTGACGGTGCACGTCTGGCTCTCGTGCATCCAGGCGCCCAACCAGCCCGACCAGGTGATGTTCGACCTCGATCCAGCCGATGGGGACTTCGGGCTCGTTCGTAGGACGGCCCTCACGCTAAAGGCGATGCTCGAGGAGATGAAGCTCGTCCCATTCGTCAAGACCACGGGCTCGCGGGGCCTCCACGTGGTCGCGCCGATCATCGTTGGTCCCACGTTTGAGGAGGTCCACCTCTTTGCGGATGGCGTCGCGCAACTGTTGGCGGCGAGTGATCCCGACCATCTGACCACGGAGTTCACCAAACAGAAGCGCGAAGGACGCCTCTTTCTCGACGTCAACCGCAACGCCTACGCACAAACGGCGGTAGCGCCTTACGCCGTCCGCGCGCGCGGTGGAGCACCGATCGCTGTGCCGGTTCCCTGGTCCGATGTCGAGAGCGACGGACTCCGTCCCGATGGCGTCGGAATCCGGACCGTTGCGCAATGGCTCAAAGGGCGCGACGATCCCTGGAAGTCCATGGACCGCTCGCAGAAGCCGCTACCGCGCCTGAAGGAATCAGAGGTTCCAGACCGATCGGGCCGCCGCAAAGGCGTGAGTCGAAAGGGATCTTAAGGCTGCTTGTGCCAGGAGCGGCCGTTCCAGATCCAGGTGTCGCTAGCAAACTGACTGGCCGCCTGGCCACCAAACACCATGACCTGTTTGTCCGCGGCATCGTAGCCGAGCCCGGAACCGTTCGGGAAAGCAGGCGACGTCACATCGAGCCGCTGCCAGGCATTCCCGTTCCAGGACCAGGTTTCCGGCGACGGATTGCCGGCGGCGTCGGTGGACCGGACCAGTAGTGGGCTGTTGGTCGCTGGATCATCAATCATCATGGCATCGCCATTCGGCACCGACGTCGACGTCAGGGCCCAATCGGTGCCGTCGAAGATCCAGAGGCGATTGATCCCCCCGTAGTTGCCGGAATAGCCGAGCGCGAGAAGATGGCCGGTCGCGCGGTCGGTCGTGAGGCAGCATGACACCAGACTCGGCCGATGGGCTGTCGGTATTTGGATCCACCTAGCTCCGTCCCAGGTCCACGTCTCATTGCCGGGGCCGGTCGCCGCGTAGGCGAGCATCAGGGTCCTGCCTCGGGCGCTGTCGTACGTCATGGTGCCGGCAGCGAAAGGCAGGGCCGTCGACGGCGCGCAACTCTTGCCACAGCTCGGCGTGATCCAAACGGTTTGCTGGACCCAGCCCGACCCACCGTCCTTCCACCCCCACAGAGAATTCTGCTGTTGGAGGCTGACATCGGAACCAACCAACAGCAGCTCATTGTTCGCCGGGTCGTAGATCATGGACGGATTCTTGATGGGTGGGTCAAGCTGGGCTTTACGTGCCGTCCAGCCTTTGCCGTCCCAGGCCCAGGTGTCGTTGAGGAACCCGGACTGTGCGAATCCGCCGAACATCACGAGTTCGTGGGTACGCGTGTCGTACGCCATGGCCGGACCCGACCGGCCCGGCGGTGTCGCATACGCCTTGGGCGAATTGGTCGCCGCGGAAGGCGCCGCCGATCGGGAGGGTCCACATCCGGCGGCCATCGCGGCCAGGACCAGAATGATGACACGCCACCGGCGGGTGTTCGCTTTCACAGGCGTAAGGTAATTGAAGTGGAAGCACAGCCGAGCAGGCTCGCTCAGGCCGGAAGCTGGTATTTACAGCAGGTCGATGCGCTCTCGACGAGTGGTTGGACCAAACCTACGCTGTGCGAGGGATGGACCGCCGCCAATGTTGTCGCCCACGTCGTGACCGGCGATCAGCTGATTCGCGGACTCGTGTGGGACGCGACCGGGAAAGGGCGCGACGGCCAGGACCTGCCGGTCGACTTCGCCGATCGTCACAAACGATTCGAGGTCGCGTCGACCTGGGAGCCCGCGAAGCTGAAAGTGATGGCCCACAAGGAGTCCGAGCAGACGGTCGCAGCCGTCGCCGAGGCGGTCCAGACGGCGCCCGAGGCCATCGTTACTATGCCGATCGGACGGGTCCCGATGACCGTTTTGCGTGGCATGCGGCTGAATGAGTACATCATTCATGGCCATGACCTGATGCCCGCGATCGGGCGGTCGATCCCGATCCCCGACTGGTTCTCCGAGCGGGCGCTGAGCGATGCTGTCACAAGGATGGTGCGGCTCCATCCGCGGTCGCCGCACAAAGGCAAGTCGGCGAGCTTCCACCTCCACCGCACCGACGGCGAGGGTGAATGGATCCTGCGCGCCGTGGGCGGCGAGGCGATGGTGGTACCTGGCCATGCCAAGGCCGACGTCGCCATGCGGGGAACCGCCGAAGGCCTCTACTGGGTGCTGATGGGTCGCGGCAAGCCAGAGGAGCACGGCGTCGAGGTGCACGGCGACCAGGCGCTCGCCGCCGCCTTCAAGGAGTGGTTCCCGGGCCCGTAGCCGCTAGGGCGTGCAGAGGACGAACTGCCGCGGCGATTCTGGTAAACCGAGCGCAGGACCGCACTGCTCCAACCTGATTGTGGGTACCGCGATCGCCAAGAACAGGATCACGGCGGCGGCGCCGTACCACCCGAGGCCGGCGGCGGGTTTACGGACCGGGACCCTGATCCCCTTGAGCGGCAGAACCAGCGCGAGGACGGGCGCCGTGAGATCCCACAGCAAAGCCCCGACCGCCGCCAAACCGAAATCGAGCCCGGTAAGGATCGCAACGGCCCAATACACACAGATCAAACCGGCGCCGAGAAGGCCGGCAGCTGCACCTAGGAGCACAGCGTGCCGATAGCCTCTCGAGTGCAGGGCGAGGATGCACCAGCCGCCGCTCACGAGTGCTGGTGCCAGCTCGTAGGAAAGTTGGAGGGCGCTGTTTCCGCCGAGGAAATAGCTGCCCCCATGGGGGCCCCAATAGGCCACAACACTTGTCATGAGTGACAGGCAAACGCTGGCCGCGAGGCCGGCGAGCAGAGCGGCGATTACGAGCAGTGGACCTATGACGAGAGGCTACTGGTTCCAGGGCGCCGAGGCGAGTGTCGTCGCAAAGGGCTTGGCCACGCTCGCATAGCCTCCGATTTCGGTAAAGGTCAGTGGGGTGCGGCTCTGCCCGTAATCGACAAACATCACGAGCGTCCTTCCCTGGCGCATCACGACTCCGCGCTGGTGACCGGGTAGGGCTGTCGAGCCGCGATACCGCTGGCTGCCGATGGCCATGGCTTCGTCGCCGATCTGTAGCGGTTGCCAGATCCAGACGGTCGCGACCCCGTTTCCATCGTCATGGTGGGCACACTGTTGGACCGCGCTGCGGCGTTCGGCCATCGCTTGCTGGGCAGCGTTGACGTCGCGGTAGACAACCATGCGACTCAGCTTCCAAAGGGTGGGCGACACGAGCGCAAGCTGGTGGGCACCCACCCGTGCGCTGTCGCTCGTGAGGTAGCCGCCGCAGGGGCTGACCAGCGGCGGGAAGTTCGGCCCGTCGGCGAAAACCCAGTGAATCTCGGGCTGTGTAAGGACAATCTTGGACCTGGCGTCGTCGGACGCGGTGACCGCGGCTGGAATGTGGAATTGTGGCTCGGACGACGCGTAGGGCGCGGCGGCGGTCGGCATGATCGGCGGTAGAGGCGCGGCGTCGGCGGCCTCCTGATTGCGGTTGCCAACGACGATGAACAGGACGGATACCCCGACCACGACGGCGCCGACAGCAACGGCCACGGCGACGCGCCGAGAGCGCCAGCCCTGTTGAGGCATCAGCTCAATTACCACTCTGGAAGCGGAGTGGTTCCCGCCGGCGTCGGCTCAGATGCCGGAGCCGCTCCGACCCTCGCCGTCGGTAAAACGACGGGCGCCGGCCAGCGGCTCGCCGCTGTCGATCGTTTTGCGTCCCCATCGCAGTTCGTTTTCCAGCGCCCGCTTGAGCGGAAGCCCCCATTGCTCGAGCAGCGAAAGCCGGTCGTGGCGTAGCCCCGCCTGCGGAAAGGCGGCGATCCGTTGTGCCAGCGCTACCGCCTCCGGCAGCGCCCGGCCGGGCTCGACCAACCGGTTGACCAGGCCGTGTCGCTGCGCTTCATCGGCGCTGATCGGGCGACCGGTAAGGATCAGGTCCATCGCCAGGCCCTGGCCCGCAATGCGAGGCAGGCGGACTGTGCCGCCGTCTACCAGCGGCACACCGAAACGGCGATTGAAGATTCCGAAGACGGCATTGGCTCCCGCGACCCTCAAGTCGCACCACAGTGCGAGCTCCATCCCGCCGGCCACGCAGTAACCCTCGATCGCCCCGATCACCGGCTTGGTGAGTTGCAGATACGTCACCCCCATGGGACCATCGCCTTCGCTCACCTCGGGCCCGCTGCCGTCGGCGAGGGCCTTCAGGTCAAAGCCGGCGCAGAAGTTGCCGCCCGTCCCAGTCAGGACGGCCACGTGCAGTGCGGGATCGGCGTCAAAGCTCCGGAATGCGGCCGATAGTTCGCGCGCGGTTGTGCCATCGACCGCGTTTCGTCGATCGGGCCGGTCGATCGTGACCACCATGACCGCATCAGAGCGATCGATGTGAACCGTCACGGCAACGATGCGGCGATGGCGCGAGGTGCGAGGGCGGGAACGAGGACCCGCTTCTCAAGCTGGGCGCCGCTCAGCTCGAACGTGCCGGTGAAAAGGTAGGCGGGCACGAGGTAACCGATGCCGTTGGCGCTGACCGTCGTGTAGACGAGCGTCACTTTGGTAAGCGTGACAGCCGGCACAGGACTTGGATTGGCGCTCACAGCAGGCGTGGCGGTGACGGCGGCATTCACCACCGCCGACGGAGGTTGCAGCGGGTAGGTCGCCGGCTCCTCGGCCTGCCGGAGGACCCCGGTAATCTCCAGGATTTGGCCAGCCGAGTCCACCAGCACCTGGATGCCGGAAGGGTCGCCGTTACCATCGACTTCGAGGGCGACGACGCCACCACCGAGTGCGAACGCGCGCTGATACTGGACGAGGAAGATCAATGGTTGGTCACCGGATTCGTTGAGCCGTGACACCTGGACAGTCGAGCTCCAGAACGGCACCAGGCCAAGCCTTGTCAGTTCGGCGTCGGCGGCCGCATGGGCCGCGGCCTCTGTAAACGGCCGGCTCGGGCTAGAGCCGCTTTGGCGGATGATCCGGTAGGTCGGTTCTCCGGCAACGGGATCCTCCAACGAAATCCGCATCTGGTAGGCGTTGGGTCCCCGATAGATCCTGTCGGGCTCCTTCGGCGAAGACGGCTGCAGCGTGGCACCAAGTCGTGCGGCGAATGCGTCAGCATCGGCCGCCGTCGGCACGGTGGAGCGATAGACCGGTGCTGCAGGCGGGACCTTTGGCAGTAGTCCCGACCACGTCATCGTCGCCGGGCCAAAGTAGGGAATAACCGTGGAAGGGCTCCCGCCCCCGGCTCCGAGTCCCAGCGGAGGATGGAGCCCTGGCGGTGGCAGCTTGCCGAACGCCAGCACCGACGGCGACGAGGTCGGCGTCGGCTTCACAGCGACGGGCGGGCCGCCCTGCGTGGCGACGCGGAGACCGACGCCGGCCACGACGAGAACCGCGGCGGCGGTACCGGCGAGGGCCAGGCGCGGCGGTGTCAGCCAGGCGCCAAAGCCCCGGCGCTGGACACGGGGAGTGGCGACCGCGTTCGCGATGACGCGTCCACGCAAGCCCGGTCGCGGGCGGTTGCGCTCGAACTCGGCGTCGAACGCCGCCTTGACCTTGTCTTCGAAGTCGGCCATCAGGTCACCCCCTCGGGGACGTCGACCGCCGGTCTCAATCCCTGCGCGGCGCGGTGGATCCGCGACTTGGCGGCCGTCTCCGAGACGCCGAGGACCGACGCCACCTCGTTCAGCGGCAGGTCCATGTAGTAGCGAAGATACAGGGCGAGCCGATCGTCCGGACTGAGGGTGCGCAGGGCACGCTCGAGGTCGGTGCGCTGCACCGCCTCATCCTCCGGACCGCTCTTCGGCTGCTCCGGCGCCGCGAGCTTCACCACCGACCACCACCGGCTCCGCCGGACCGACCGGCACTGATTCGCGACGATCGTGAAGAACCAGGACTTGGCCACGCTCGCGTCCTTGAGCTGGTGAAGGTTGCGCCAGGCCTTGATGGTCGCCTCCTGCACGGCGTCTTCGGCCTCTTCGCGGTTTTCGAGGATGCTGACGGCCAGCTTGTAGCCGGGGTCCACCAAAGGACCAATGAGCGCATCGAAGGCGCGTTCATCGCCCGCGACGGCATCGCGTAATAAGGTGGTTTGCTCCCCAGCCATCGGATCGTGGACGTGATTGTCGCAAATCGCTGCCGCATGGCTACACCGCCACCGCCGGCCGGGCGAGGACGCGCTCCGCGAGATGGTAGGCCGCGGCCAGGGGCCGCTTCACGGGAAGGTCCCAGGAGCCGGCAAACGTGACGGGGACGCCACCCAGCATCGCCTTGAAGTGCGCGTAACCCCACCCCGGATCTCCGGACTGCGGGTCGATCGGGATGCCCCAGAGGTCGTAGGTTCGGCAGCCGAGCGCCTGGCCATCCCGGATGACATGTTGCTGAATGAGGTAGGGCGCCTTCAGGCGGCGGCCCTCGTCGCTGCTCCCACTGAATAGATAGATGAGGCGGTCGCCGTAGTTCACGATCACGCTGCCGGCGATGGTGACCCCTTGGTTGGTGGCGAGATAGACGCGGGCCGAATCTCCAAAGGCCTGAAAGAGGTCGCGATAGTAGCTGCGCGGGCGGATGGTGAACTCCTGCCGGTCCGCGGTGGCCGCGAGCATCTGGTAGAAGCGGTCGAGCGCATCGAGCTGAACGCTGGATTGGACGATGACGCCGGCGCGCGCCGCCTGTCGCATGTTGCGCCGCGCTGAGGCGCTCATCCGCTCGAACACCCCTTCCCCACCGCGCAGATCGACCAGGGCGGTCGCCTCATGCTGAATCGAATGGGTGGGTCGAGCGCCAGTAAATTGCAGAACGTACTGACCCTGATCGGGCCACTCCGGGTCAACCTTGAGAACCGTGCCACCTTGCAAGGCCAACCGGCGCCGTAGCTGATCCCAGAGCAGTGGCCACTCAGCAAATTGTTTGTTGAGGACAGGCCCACGCGGCGCGTAGTGCATCGCAAGACCGCCAGGGAGTTGCTTGCGGAGTACCGAGATGGCACCGCGCACCCGGCCCTCACGAGTCCAGAGGTATCGGGTCGGCTCCCAACCGTACCGGGCCTTTAACTCGCCCCAGGCCCAGGACTGGAGGATCGAGCCGTCGCTGGCGGCCGACACGAAGGCGTCCCAGATGACGGGGTCGGTGCAGGCAACCAGCGTGCCTGCACCGATCGTGTGGGTGGCGATCATCAGAACACCACCGCCATGTTGTTGAAGTCGGCCCATGAGGTTTCGAAGGTCGCCTTGCTGACCCAGTACTGCGTGCCGTGCAGCGGGTCGTTGACGCGAACCTGGTTGGGTGAGACACCGCTCAACGTCACCGCGTGCTCGGCGTACGAGTAGCGAATCTTTCGGCCGTCCCATGCTGTCCATGTCCCGACGCCGGGGCGGGTCCAGTTGGTTTCGATCCAGACCTCGACGGCGTGTCCGGTGGAGAGCGCATCGTAGATCGTCGCCGCGGACATTCCCTCGCCGCCATAGGCGTTCGTCAGGCCGATGTCGCGCGCCATCTTGAGGATGACCGGGTAGTAGACGCCGTAACCAGTCGGGGTCCAGTCGCTGCCGTTGACGTTGCCGACGAAGTTCGTGTACGGATCGCCCCACTGCAGAACGGTGTGGTTGGGTCCCATCACGGGCGCCCGCAGGTCCGCATTCTCGCGGGCGAACAGCGTGTCCTGGCTGTAGTAATAGCCGTAGGTCGCCAGCCCCATTTGGAGCGCGGCCGTCTCGCAGTCCAGCACCATCGTTTGGCGGATGACCGGCACCGCGATCGTGAAGGTCGTCTGCGGCGGCCGAACCACGGGCGGGTCCGTCGGTGCAACAGTCGGCACTACGGTCGGGACCACCGTCGGGGCCGGGGTCGCGTCAGGTGTCGGCGTGGCGACAGGTGTGCTGACGGGCGTCGGCGTGGCGCCCGTATCCGCCAGCACCGTGCGGGTGCTCGGCTGATTCGGCAGCGCGTAGGCGAACCAGCCGCCGGCCAGGAAGCCGGCTACCAATACGCCAGCGGCCAAGGCGATCCGCCGGGGCCGGTTGAATATCGATCGCTTGCGAGTCGAGTTGACTTCTTTCATGTCGCGTTCCTCCGACGAATGCCGCATAAGTTCCGCCCATCAGACGCGCGAAACCGGGGTTGCGGCGCAGGAAGACAAAAAGGGAGGCGCCGGGGAAAAGCGCCTCCCGAGAGTCAGCGTTCGCGGTTATTCGACGATCACGGTCGTGCCGTCGGTCGCCCAGCCGTACAGGGTGGCCATCGCCGCTTTCGGAACGTTGATGCAGCCGTGGCTCCCGTGGGTCAGGTTTGCGCCGGCGCCCCATACAGTCCGCCAGGGCGCGTCGTGTAGGAAGTAGCCGTCATCGGCGAAGAGCATCGCGTAGGAGACCCACTCGGTCGGGTACCAGTACTGGTTACCGCGCGGCCAGGGCGAGACGAACTTGTACGGCGACGACTTGCTCATGATGTGGAAGGTGCCGGTCGGCGTAGGAAGGGCCGGCATGCCGGTTGCCACGTTCGAGGTGAGCACGGCCGCGCCGTCCTGGTACGCGACCAGCCGCTGCTGGGCGATCGAAACGACGATCACCTTTCCGGTTTGCCGAGGATCCGGCGTTGGTGTGGGCGCCGGCGTCGGCGTCGGCGCCAAAGTCGGGTCCGGCGTTAGCGTCGGATCCGGCGTGGGGACGGGCGACGTGTCCGACGGGGCGGCCGCCAGCGGAGACCCGGCCCACCCATAGTCGGGGCCGGGTTGGGCGAGCGACGCCGCCGCCCGGGCGGCGAAGACACCCGTGACCAATGCCAGCGCGATGCCCAGCATCGCCAATGTGCGTCCGAGACGAAACGAATGATTGCGGGTCGGTTGCGTAGCGGCCATTTCGAGTTCCTCC
The DNA here is from genome assembly GCA_035544955.1 of Candidatus Dormiibacterota bacterium. Lineage (NCBI taxonomy): Bacteria > Bacillati > Candidatus Dormiibacterota > Candidatus Dormiibacterota bacterium. Next base: position 159,215 of record DASZZN010000005.1, on the reverse strand, counting down.
GATGTGCGGTTCATGAATTCCGCCCATCAGACGCACGAAACAGGGCTTACGGCGCATGTCACAATGAGTGCGGAGGGCTCCCACGAAGAGGGTTTCGGACGAGGTCCGTCCGATAGGCGCCGCTCGACACGACGCCAGCAGCCCTGCACGGCCGCTGACCCGCCGCGAGCAGGAAGTCGCGAACCTCGTCGCTCAGGGCCTGACCAATCGGCAGATCGCGGAGAAGCTGTTCGTCAGCGAGCGCACCGCCGAATACCACGTCGAACAGATCCGCAACAAGCTGGGCTTCCATACCCGCAGCCAGATTGCCGCCTGGGCGACGCAGGTCAACGGCCATTCGGCTCCGAGCCAGGCGGAGGCGGTCGTCACCATTCCGGCTCCGCTCCGGCGACGAAGGCTCCTCGTCGAACCGCGACTTCGAGCGCTGACCTTGATCGTGGCGGCCGCGCTGCTCCTCAGCGGCGGCGGACTCGCGTACGTCATGAGCCGACCGGCCGCGGCACTCCCGACGCCCGTTGACGGCATCTCGCAGCTCGATGCCACGACGATGCGGCTGATCCAGACCATCCCGACCGGCACGCGCGGCAGTCAGATTGCCGTTGGCGACGGCTATGTCTGGCAGATCAGCTACATTGGGCGAACGCTCAAACGCATTGACCCGCGTTCGCAGCAGGTCACGACCTACGGCATCACGAATGGCGCACCCCCGGTAGGCATTGCAATCGGAGACCATGCCGTTTGGGTGGCGACAGCGTACGGCTCAAAATCCGTGTTCCGCTTTGATCCCAAAGCACAACTGTTTGGTGCGCCGATCGAAGTTGCGAGCGGCCTCCAGGGCATCGCTTTTGGCGCGAACGCGGTCTGGGTCACGGACAAGAACGACAACGCCGTCTATCGGATCAGCCCCTTGACCGAGCGAGTGACGGCTCGGATCCCGGTGGGAGACGGCCCTGAACCCATCGCCGTCAGCGGGGATACGGTGTGGGTCGGCAACGGCGTCGACCGGACGCTTTCCCGGATCGACGGCAGCTCAGCCGCGGTTGTTGCCACGATTCCGCTGCCAGGCGCGCCGACCGCGATTGCGGCCGGCCACGGCGCCGTCTGGGTCGCGAGCGACCCTGCGCAGCTGGTCACGCGCATAACTCCGGCCACCAATGCGACCCTTGAGATTCCTGTTGGAGCCGCTCCGTCTGACATCACGATCGGCGCCGGGGCCGTCTGGGTCTCGAAAGGTGTTGCCGGCGGTGTCGCCAGGATCGACCCGAACAGCGCTCGCGTGTCGACGGTTGCGTTGAGGGGCGTCGCGGAAGGGATCGGATCCGATGGGCCTAACGTCTGGGTGTCGGCGCACATCCAGGCCACGCCAAGCGCCGTGGCACCATCTCAGCTCGCAGCTCGTGGCGGGACCCTGCGAGTCGTCATCCCAGGCTGGAGCATCTCGGACCTGGCCAACCCGGACCCGCGACCTTCTGCTCTGGATCCGCAGCTGGCCAACGGGCTGGATTCGGCTGAGCTGCTTCGCTGCTGTCTGGTTCGAACGCTATTCACCCATCCGGGACGCCCATACCAGGACGGCGGCGCCGACCTGCACCCCGACCTCGCGCAGGGGTGGCCTCAGGTCTCCGCGGATGGCCGGACCTGGACCTTCCGGATCCGGCCGGGGATGAAGTACGCCCCACCGATGGAACACTCGGACATCATCTCAGCCGACATCGTGCGTGCGCTCATGCGAGACGCTCGCCTAGCCGGCAATCGAGCCGACGTCTACTCGGTGATCGAGGGCTTTGACGCCTACCGCTCACAGGACGTCGCCACCATCGCGGGACTCTCAACGCCCGACCGATACACGCTCACGGTCCGACTCAACCAGCCCGCCGGTGACCTGGCAGCGCGTTTCGCTCTCACGCAGAGCGCGCCCACTCCACCCAGATCCGGTGATGTTGCGGAGCCCCTGGGCATGGCGAGCGGCCACGATGCCGGCTATGGACCGTTCCTCGTGGCATCGGGCCCTTACATGATCAGCAATTTCCGTTTGGGCAGCTCCTTGACGCTGGTGCGGAATCCCTCGTGGAAGCCAGAGATGGATCCCGTGCGCCCCGCGTTCGTCGACCGTATCGAGTTCGCGATCGGTATGTCGGACGCTGAGGCGGCGCGCCTGCTGGAGGGTGGCAAGGCAGACTTGATCATGCGCGCCTCTCCGCCGCCGCAACTCGCGCCCTCGCTGCTCCAATCCGTGCAGTCGGACGCCAACCTCGGCCACATCGACGTCCAGTCGCGCGACTTCCTCCGTACCGTGATGATGAACCTGGCGGTTCCCCCCTTCGACGACGTCCACGTGCGGCGCGCGGTGAACTACGTCATCAACAAACGCGCGCTGACCAATGCGCATGGAGGCGGCCTGGCCGGCACCGTCGCGACCCACTACGTGCCCGACAGCCTGGAGGCGGGTGCGCTCAGCAACTACGACCCTTATGCGACCGACGCAGCGGCGGGCAACCTCGAGCTGGCAAGCCGGGAGATGAAGCTCTCGCGGTACGACCCGCAACATATCGGTCGCTGTTCCGTTCCGATCTGCACGCACGTGCTGGCGGTCGCGCGGAAAGGCGCCACCGGTCCGTTTCCCGAGCTCGGCGGTTTTCCAATGCTGGGACGGATGATCGCGGCCGATCTGAGCGAGCTCGGGATCAACCTTGACGTCGTGGTCGGGATGCCTTTTCCGACAAGTCCTGAAAAGCGGGTCGGGATTTATCTCACTGAAGGATTGGCGCCGAGCTTCATGAGCGCGTCATCGACCTTCCCCAGCGATCTGTCCGGACCTCGGAACGAAGCGTTGCTCGGCGCGACGCCTGAACAACTGCGCGCGCGGGGATACAGCGTCAGCGACGTGCCTACAGTCGACGCACGAATCAACGAGTGTATGTCGATGTTTGGAGACGCGCGCAGCGCGGAGTGCTGGACGGCACTCGACGTCTATGTGATGGAGCAGGTGGTGCCGATCGCTCCCTACACGCTGGAGAACGTCGCCGAGGTCGTTCCCCCGCGCGTGACGCGTTACTCCTACGACCAGTCATCGGACTCCCCCGCTCTCGATCAGATCGCGGTACGCCCTTTGCTCGCATCTCCGTGAATCGCCGCTAGAGTCGCTCTCGCGTGCTCATCCACAATTGCCGCTTGCCTGGCTTGTCGCTGGCCGTTCGCTGCGAAAAGAAGTAGAGCGTCGTACCGTCCCATGACAGCGCCGGCCCACCGTCACCCTGCCCGCTGTTCAGGTTGGGGTCGGCCTGAACCGACATCGTCCAGTCTTCTGAAGTGGTGTCTGTGCGAGTGGCCACCCAGATGTTCTCCGTAGGCGTGGCCAGCCCGGCGTGACGGTTGGTCGTCACGAACATCTCGAGCCCGTCGCGCCGGATCGCGGTGCGCGTATCCCGCGACCACGGCGGTCCGTAAGGGGAATTCAGGGTGGGGACGATCTGTCCAGCTCCGAAGCTGCCGTCGTCGGCCTGAAGGCTGAAGTAGACATCCCAATCCTGGCTCGCCTCTCCGAGGCTACCTTTCCCGCTGAATCGGGTGAAGTACAGCCTCGCGACATCGGTTTGACGTTCCTTGAAGTAGGTTGGGCCGGATTCGTTCGCCGTCGTGTTGAGCTGGCCGGGGAGTGGAACTGGCAGTTCCCAGCTGAAGTCATCTTTCCGGTCGTGGCGCCGTGAGACATACAGATCGCCGCCGCCCGGGCCTTCTCCACGATTGCTGTTGAAGTAGATGACGTGACCGTTGGGCTCGAGGTTCGGCACGCCGCTGTTGAAGCCCTGTCGATTGAGGGCATCAACCGCAACCGGCGGTCCCCAGGGTGCCTCGTCGTCCTCTCGTTGCGAGACCATGATCTCGGCCGGGAAGCTCGGCGCGTCACGATCGGTGGTGAAGTAAAGGCTTCGCCCGTCCCTCGAGATGGCGGGATGGTAGTCGCTGTGCGTCGAAGCCAGCTCAGCGATCGGCTGCGGAGGCGACCACGGCCCGAACGCCATTGATTCACCGTCTGATTCCTGTTCAGCCAGAACGCCAAGTGGACCGAGCAGCGCACCGGCTGCGGCCAGGCCGCCGGCAGCCGCCGCTCCCTTCAGAAGATCCCGACGGGTTAGCCTCAGCTGGTTCATGGCAGACTCCTCTTCCCCCGGCATGAAATGGCGTCCGGAGTGCCGCGAGCGTAGAGCTCAAGGGTCCGCCTGTCCCCCGGAGAAGTACCAGTTTTTTGGGCTAGACCCCCACCCTGACCCACCCCCGCAAGCGAAGGAGGGGAAATTCAGACTGCGGCGACCTGGTACACGCGCCACTCGCCAGGGATCCCTTCAGCGGATGCGCTCCGCGGTCCTCGAAGACGATCCCCGAACCGGATACAAGGTCTTTGACCGTGCTCGAGGCGAGGACTTCACCCGGGCCGGCCAACCCGGCGACACGCGAGCCGATGTGCACGGCAAGGCCGCCGATGTTGTCCCCCATGCGCTCGCACTCACCGGTGTAAACGCCCGCTCGGACCTCGAGGCCGGACTCGCGGAGGCGGTCGCGGATGGCGACCGCGCAGCGGACGGCGCGGGCCGGCCCGTCGAAGGTGGCAAGGAACCCGTCACCGGTCGTGCCGATCTCCTGTCCGCGGAAGTGTGTGAGCTCGCGACGCACCGAAGCGTGATGCTGCTCCAGCACGTCACGCCACGCATTGTCGCCGATCGCTGCGGCTCGCTCGGTCGACCCGACGATGTCCGTGAACAGGACGGTGGCGAGGACGCGATCGGGCTCCGGAGCCGGTCGAATGCCGGTGAGAAGGCGTGGCGGCGAACTGCTTCGCGCCCCGATTTCAGCGCGTTATCGAGATTGACCTGGGCCATCTTCCCGCCGCGACGGTGCCAGACATTGTCCCATAGGAGCATGAGCCCCCACCCCGACCCTCCCCCGCGAGCGGGGAGGGAGATACCGCGATTCCCATAGGGGGAGGGGGATTTAGGTGGTATGTTTTCTAACGTGCCGGATCCGAAGGTCGAGCGGCTGACCCGCGTGCCGCTTTTCGCCGGGATCTCGAAACGCGACCTCGAGTTCGTTGCCAGTCGCGTCGATGAGGTCAGTCTCAAGCCGGGTCAGACGCTGATCCGAGAGGGAGAGCCGACCGAGTCCTTCTTCGTCCTGGAAAGCGGCCACGTGCAGGTGACCCGTGCCGGCAAGCCGGCGGCCCGGCTTGGCCCCGGTGACTTCTTCGGCGAGATCGGCATGCTCGACCGGGGACGGGCGACCGCGACCGTGGTGACCGACGGTCCCGTCGAGGCCATGGTGCTGAGCCATAGCCAGTTCGCCGATGCGATCAAAGGCAATTCCACGCTGGCGCTCCAGGTGATCGCGGCGATGGCGAAGCGACTTCGCACCAACGAGAGCACCTGAACCAGGATTCGCTCCCCCTTCCGTTCGAACCGGTGAGCGCGCCAACCACCCAGGTGTTGCTGATGCGGCACGCCGACGTGGAAAATCCGCAGGGGGTCATTTATGGGCACCTTCCGGGCTTTGGTCTCAGCCAGCTCGGCCGGGCGCAGGCGGCCGCGGTCGGGCAGTCGCTGCGAGATAGTGGCGTGCGACGAATCGTCCACAGTCCGCTCGACCGCGCCCGCGAAACCGCCGAGATCGTCAACGCGCAGCTGCCGGCTCCCGTGCCGCTGATCCCCGAGCCCGCCCTGCGCGAGGCCGAGTTCGGCCGCTACTTGCAGGGCGTGCCGCGCTGGCAGATTCCGATTCGACGGCCGCGTTTCTTCGTGCACAAGCTCCGGCGCGGAAGCCAGGCTGGTGACGAATCGATCGAGACGCTGGGCCGGCGGGTATTGGATGTTGCCAACCGAGTCGCCCACGAGCACCCGGACGAGGTGTCGCTCCTGATCAGTCATGCCGACCCGTTGCAGGCCGCCTGGATCCTGCTGGACGGCCGGCCCCAGACCGAGCGCGAGATGTATCACAAGCAGGTCGGCAAGGCGGCGATCCTCGAGGTTGACTTCGAGGGCGACCGTGTCGTGTGGACACGCTACATTCCGGCGCCGAAGGTAACCGCGGTATAGCCCTCCCCCCCGCGCCCAGTCCGACGAGTTAGTTGCCGGCCCTCATCATCGGAACTGACTACTCGCACAAGTGGACTTCGATCTCAGCCCCCCGTCCAGTTCCCGCAACGAGTCGACTCAAACCCTTGGTCTGTTGCCGCGATGGTCACGACCGCCGGGTTATCGGTGTTGTCATTGGCGAGAACGTCATCGGTTGTATGGCCGAATCCTTTGAGCCGCGCCCAGTAGCAACCGGACTGTCCTGTGCTTCGGTAGGTCCCCGGCTGGATGTCAGTCCCCACGATGTAATCTCCATCGCCGAACGTTGTGCGCGTTTTCGTGATAGCCGACAAATCGCTTGTCCACGTCGCACAGTTATTGGACTGGAAGCCCTGATCCGTCGCGGCAATTGTCACGACTGACGGGGCATCGGTGTTGTCGTTGGCGAGAATGTCGTCGATCGATCCACCAAAGCCTTTGAGGCGCGCAAAGTAGCAGCCCGATGAGCCGGTTCTTGTCCGATACGTTCCAGGCTGAATGTCCTTCCCGACCCTTTCTGTCCCGTCGTGAAATGTGGCGAATTTTGGCTTGGGCGGAGGAGTGGCAGTCGCCTTAGTGGTAGTGGCGGCGCTTGCGCCGTTAGTCGCCGCTGGGGTTGACGCTGCCGTGTTACCGGTGGCTGAGCAACTGTCCGCCATGAGTCCGAGGCTTATTAAGCCGACGACTAAAGGTATCCAGGTTTTCAACGCCCCCGACCCCCTGTAGTTAGCTCTGGCCTATTTTACCCCTCCCGATTGCACCAGCGGTTAAGTCTCTCGGGGGGACCGCGCCCACACACAGCCGGAAGCAGCAGGCGCGAACGTCGGTTTCTACGCGGTTGGTGACCCTCAAGGCGGGAGCCGGGGAGGAATCCGCCCTCCGCGAAGCTGAGTTCGGCCGCTACTTCTTGGGTATGCCTCGCCCGCAGATTCCGTTCGACGCCGGCCCTTTTTCGTGGATAAGCGGAAGCGCGGAAGCCAAGCCGTTTCGGTCTAGCGGCCCCCACCCCGATCCTCCCCCAAAGGTGGAGGGAGAATCCAGGAGTCCTAGCTGGCCTGGGCGAGCGCGTCCGTGAACTGGCTGTTGTACAGCGTGTAGTAGAAGCCGCCGCGGCGGAGCAGCTCCGCATGGCTGCCCATTTCGACGATTCTGCCCTGATCCATCACGACGATGCTGTCGGCGTTGCGGATCGTCGACAGCCGGTGCGCGATCACGAAGCCCGTCCTTCCTTGCCGGAGGCGCGCCATCGCCTGCTGGATCAGCACCTCGGTGCGCGTGTCAACGCTGCTCGTCGCCTCGTCGAGGATGAGGACGGTCGGATCGGCAAGGAAGGCGCGCGCGATCGTGAGCAGCTGTTTCTGCCCGGCGGAGATGTTGGAGGCATCATCGGTCAGCACGGTGTCGTACCCGTCGGGCAGCGTCCGGACGAATTGGTCCACGTAGGCGGCCTGCGCGGCGGCCACGATCTCCTCGTTGCTCGCCCCGATCTTCCCGTAGCCGATGTTGTCGCGGATCGTGCCGGTGAAGAGCCACGTATCCTGCAGCACCATGCCGAACACGCGGCGAACGTCATCGCGTCGGAGGTCGCGCGTGTTGATGCCATCGAGGCAGATCCGCCCCTCGTCGATGTCGTAGAAGCGCATCAGCAGGTTGACAATGGTCGTCTTGCCCGCGCCGGTCGGCCCGACGATCGCAATCGTCTGGCCCGGCCGGACTTCGAGATTGAAGTCGGTGATCAAGGGCTTCTCCGGCTCGTAGCGGAATGAAACGTGCTCCATGGTCACCGCGCCCCCTCCCTGACCCTCCCCTGCGAGCGAGTGAGGCGAAACGACTGCGTCGGGCGTCTCTTCCTCTTCTCCGAGAAACTCGAAAATGCGCTCGGCCGACGCCAGCCCAGACTGCAGCAGGTTCAACTGGCCGGCGAGCTGGCTGATCGGCATCGTGAACTGGCGCGAGTACTGGATGAAGGCCTGGACGTCGCCCAGCGTGATCGAGCCGGTTGCGACCCGGTAGCCGCCGACGGCGGCGATGACGACGTAGTTGAGATTGCCCAGGAACCCCATCGCCGGCATGATGATGCCCGAGAGGAACCCCGCCATGAAGCCGGCCTCGTAGAGCGCCTGGTTCTGCTGATCGAATTCCTCGATCGCCTTCTGGCGGCGGCCGAAGACCTGCACCAGCGCGTGTCCGGTGTGGACCTGCTCGACCTGGCCGTTGAGCATGCCGGTACGCGCCCACTGCGCGGCGAAATGCTTCTGCGATCGGCGGGCGACCAGCAGGGTGACGACGATCGAGACTGGGACAGTGACCAGGGCCACCGCCGCGAGCAAGGGGCTGATCCAGACCATCACCGCCAGGACCCCGACGATGGTCAACGTCGAGGTGAGGAACTGGCTCATGCCCTGCTGCAAGGTGGTCGTGATGTTGTCGATGTCGTTGGTGACGCGGCTGAGCATGTCGCCGTGGGCGTGGCTATCGAAGTATTTCAGCGGGAGGCGAGCGAGCTTGGCGTCGGCGTCCCGGCGCAACCCGTAGACGGTGCGCTGCGCCACGCCGGCCATGATGTAGGAGAGCATCCAGGTCAGGGCGGCGGCCAGCAGGTAGATCAGTGCGGCCAGGGCGAGGATCTGACCGAGCTGCGTGAAGTCGATCCCACGGCCGGGCACGACGTTCGCCCCCGACACGAGGTCGGCGATCTGGCCATGGCCCTGCGCCCGAAGGCCCGCGACCGCTTGCTGCTTGGTGATCCCGGCGGGCAGGCTCTTGCCGATGACGCCGTCGAAGATGACATTCGTCGCGTTGCCGATGATCTTCGGGCCGATGACGCTGCCGGCGACGCTGCCCAGTGCCAGGACGGCGGCGACGATGATCCGCATCCGCTCCGGTTGAAGCCGCGCGAGCAATTGTCGCAGTGTCTTGCCGAGGTCCTTCGTCTTCTGCGGCGGCATCATGCCGCCGAAGCCGCCGCCGAAACCGGGCCGCGCCGGCGGTCGCCCGCCCGCGCCGCGCGCCATCATGCGACCGCCTCCTCGCCCAGCTGCGAGGCGACGATCTCGCGGTAGGCCTCGGTGCTGGACAGCAGCTCTTGATGGGTTCCGATGCCGACGATCCGCCCGGCGTCGAGGACGATGATCTGGTCGGCCGAGAGAATGGTGCTGACCCGCTGCGCCACGATCACCACCGCGGCGTCACGCGCCTCCGGCTTGAGGGCGGAGCGCAATCGGGCATCGGTCCCGGCATCGAGTGCCGAGAAGCAATCGTCAAACAGGTAGAGGGTTGGTCGCCTGACGAGCGCCCTGGCGATCGCCAGGCGCTGACGCTGGCCTCCCGAAAGGTTGGTCCCACCCTGGTCCACCGGTGCCTCGAGCGTTTCCGGCATCGCGGCCACGAAGTCGCGGGCCTGCGCGACCTCGAGCGCGTGCCAGAGTTCGGCCTCGGTGGCGTCGTCCTTGCCGAATCGCAGGTTCTGCGCGATCGTGCCCTTGAAAAGGTAGGCCTGCTGAGGGACGAGCCCGATCGAGCTCCACAGGGTTTCGAGCGGCTGCTGGCGTACGTCGACATCGTTGACGTAGACCGCGCCGTCCGTGGTGTCGAAGAATCGGGGAATCAAATTCAAGAGGGTCGTCTTGCCGGAGCCCGTGCCGCCGATGATCGCCGTCGTGGCACCTGGTCGCAGCTCGAACGAGAGGCCGTGCAGCACCGGCTTCTCGCCGCCCGGATAGCCGAACGTGACGTCGCGGAATTCGACCGCGCCGGTTATGGCCGTGGGCTCAACCGGCTGCTCGGGATCGGTGATCGCGGGTTGGGTGTTGAGGACCGCCTCGAGTCGCGCCGCGCTGGCGGCCGCACGCGGGATGAAGATGATCATCATGACGGCCATCATCACGGCGAACATGATCTGCAGGATGTAGGCGAGAAACGCGATCAAGTTGCCGACCGGCATCTGGCCGCTGTCGATCAGATGACCGCCGAACCAGACGACGGCGACGCTCGAGAGGTTCATGATGGCCAGCAATGCCGGCAGCGCCAGGGCGAAGATCCGGTTGACGCGCAGGGCGGTCGTGGTGAGGTCGACGTTGGCCGCCTTGAAGCGGTCGCGCTCGTAGGGGATTCGGTTGAAGGCGCGGATGACACGAACGCCCGTGATCTGCTCGCGAAGGACTTCGGTGATGCGGTCGATCTTCCGCTGCATCGATTGGAAGAGCGGAATCGCGAAATACATCAGGACCGCGAAGACCGCGATCATCAGCGGAAGAATCACGATCAGGATGGCCGACAGCGTGACGTTCTCACGGACCGCCAGGATGATGCCGCCGACCAGGATGATGGGCGCCGTCACCAGCATGGTGAGCGCCATCTGGACGAAGAGTTGCACCTGCTGGACGTCATTGGTGTTTCGCGTGATCAGCGACGGCGTGCCGAAGCGGTTCATCTCCGTGGCGGAGAACTGCTGGACGCGCTCGAAGACCGCCCGCCGGACGTCACGGCCGAAACCCATCGCCGCCCGGGACGCAAAGTAGACCGCGACGATGGCGAGGATGCCGACGACGACCGCCAGCGCGAGCATGATGGCGCCTATCCGCCAGATATAGCCCAGGTCCCCCTTCGTGACGCCGTTGTTGATGATGTCGGCGCTGAGGTTGGGCAAATAGAGGTTGGTGATGGCCTGGATGAGCAGCAGGCCGACGACCAGGGTAACGGGGCGGGCATAGGGGCGAAGGTACGTGGCGAGCACGCGAAGGAGGCTGGGCATGTCGCCTGATGATATCCCGACCTTTTATCGAGCGCTCGTCGCCGATTCACAAGTCGTTCACAAGTGGTGGGCATGATGAACCTCAGAAACAAAGGAGGCTCATACATGAATCGACGGTTCGGTTTTCTATGGATCTGGGGGCTCGGGACGGCGGCCATCGCGGCGATCGTTGGGGCGATCGCCTATCACGCCGGCCAGACAGCCACGGTGGTTACCACAGCGCCGGGCGGCAGTGAGGTCATCTACCGCGGCTATGACGGCTTCGGCTTCTTCCCCTTCTTCGGCCTGTTCTGGCTGCTGCTGATCGGGTTCTTTTTCTTCCGACTCTTCATGTGGCGCTCGTGGGGACGCGGTCCCTGGGGTTACGGTGGGAAGCATTACCACGATCACACCCACGACCCGGCGCCAACGACGCCACAGACGACGCCCCCAGCGACCAAGCCGCAGGATCCGACGATTGCCTGAGGGTATTTCAACCCCCACCCCGGCCCTCCCCCGCGACCGGGGGAGGGTAACTTAGGGTTGGGGTCGTTGGCTGTGCGTCCGTTCCGGTTTGGCGTGGTCGCGGCGATGGCGCGCTCGGGCGAGGAGTGGGCCGTGAAGGCCCGCCGCATCGAGTCGATGGGATACGCGACCCTGCTGATGCCGGATGGGTTGCGGTACACTCTTGCTCCCCTACCGGCGTTGACCGCAGCCGCGGTGGCGACCCGCACGCTGCGGGTGGGAACCTACGTGATCGCGAACGACTATCGGAACCCGGTCTTCCTGGCGAAAGAGGCGGCGACCGTCGATGTGCTTTCGGGCGGCCGCTTCGAGCTGGGTATCGGCGTTGGCCGGCCCGACGCCGCCGAGGACAACCGCATGCTCGGCATCCCCTTCGATTCGGGCGCGGTGCGTGTTGCGCGGCTCGCGGAATCGCTCGCGCTGCTCAAGGCGTTGCTGTCGGGACAGACGGCGACGGCGACCGGGCCACACTACGCGGGGGCTGATGCGCAGATCTCACCCCGGCCCGTGCAGCAGCCAAGGCCTCCTATCCTGGTCGCCGCCAGCAAGCGGCGGCTCCTCGAGCTGGCTGCCCGCGAGGCCGACATCATCGCGCTCGGCATCGCGCCAACCGAGACCGAGGCCGGAGTCGCCGAACGGATTGCATGGATCCGCGAGGCCGCCGGCTCACGGTTCGATCAGCTGGAGCTCAATCTGAATCTGATGGCCGTTGGCGCACAGGTGCCGCGCTGGATTTCGAGCCAGATGGGCCTGACGGCTGAGAGCCTGGCGCGCGCCGGCGCTATCGCGGCGCTGACGGGCACGACCGACGAGATGGTCGAGGGGCTGCAGCGACGCCGCGAGAAGCTCGGTATCTCGTATATCGCCGTCAGCGATGAGCTGATGGAGGGGCTGGCGCCAGTCGTGGAGCGACTTGCGGGTCGCTGATCGCCGTCAGTCTCAGGCGGGATTGCCCGTCACGGCCGGCAGGTGACCAAGTATCACTGCTATGCAGTTTGCTCCGGGACGATCGGCTCGAGCTGTTCTTCCGCGTACATCTCGGGCTCGGTGCCGTAAAGCACGGACTTCTCGGTGATGACGCATCGCTTGACCTCCGGGCGTGACGGAACTTCGAACATTGAGTTCAAGAGAATGTCCTCGATGATGCTTTTCAGGCCCCGGGCACCAGTCCCGCGCTGCAGCGCCTTGCGGGCGATCGCCGTCAGCGCAGCCGGCTCGAACACCAGCTGGACATCGTCCAGGGCAAAGAATTTCTGATACTGCTTGACGAACGCATTCTTCGGTTCGGTCAGGATGCGAATAATGTCGGCCTCATCCAGGTAGTCGACGGTGACCGTGATCGGAAGACGGCCGACAAACTCTGGGATCAAGCCGTACTTCATCAGGTCCATGGGCTGCAGTTGCGCGAGGATCTTGGTGCTCTCCTTGTCGCGATTCCCATGCATTTCCGCGCCGAAGCCGATCTGCTTCTGGCCGATGCGGTGCTCGATCAGCCGCTCCACGCCGTCGAAGGCGCCGCCGCAGATGAAGAGGATGTTGGTGGTGTTGACCTGGATGAAGTCCTGGTGCGGGTGCTTGCGGCCACCCTGCGGAGGGACATTCGCAATGGTGCCCTCGAGGATCTTGAGCAGCGCTTGCTGAACCCCTTCCCCGGACACGTCGCGGGTGAGTGAGGGGTTGTCCGACTTGCGGGCGATCTTGTCGATCTCGTCGATGTAGATGATGCCGCGCTCGGCGCGGGCGATGTCGAAGTCCGCCACCTGGAGCAGGCGGAGCAGGATGTTCTCGACGTCCTCACCAACGTAGCCGGCCTCGGTCAGTGACGTAGCATCGGCGATCGAGAACGGCACGTCGATCATCTTGGCGAGGGTCTGTGCCAGGAGTGTCTTGCCACACCCGGTCGGCCCGACGAGCAGGACGTTCGACTTCTGCAACTCGACGTCGCCGGCCATCTTGCCATGGGCGATGCGCTTGTAGTGGTTGTAGACCGCGACGGATAGGACACGTTTGGCGTTGTCCTGGCCGACCACATACTGGTCAAGGCCGGCACAGATGGTCTTGGGGTTCGGGATGAGGCCACCCTTGGTCCGCTTCTGCGAGGTGGTCTTGTTGTCTTCCTCCAGGACCTCCCGGCAGAGGGGGATGCAGAGGTCACAGATATAGACCCCCGGTCCCGCGACCAACTTTCGGACCTGTGACTGGTCCTTACCGCAGAAGGAACAGCGCGTATGCCGCCGGTTCTCGCGCTCGTTCATTGATCGCCTTAGCTTTCACCAGTGCCCTTGCCGCCAACAGGTTCCTTCGGCGGCTTCTCGGGCTTTTCCGGCTTCTCGGCCTTCGGCTCGCGCGGCGTGATGATCGGCGTCAGCTTGATCTGGCCTTCAGCGATCTCCACGAGGACCGAGTCGCCGGCGCCGAACTTGGTGGTGAGCAGCGTCTCGGACAGTGGGTCTTCGATCAGGCGCTGGATCACGCGGCGCAGCGGGCGGGCGCCGTAGAGCTTGTCGTAGCCTTCCTTGGCCAGGAAATCCTTGGCCTCGCTCGTGACCTCGAGCTTCATCTCGTGCTCCTCGAGGCGCTGCGCCACCTTGATGACCAGCAGATCGACGATCTGCCGCATCTCGGCGGGCGAGAGTGCCTTGAAGACGACCACCGCATCCACCCGGTTCAAGAATTCGGGCCGGAAGGTCTTCTTCAGCTCGTCCATGATCTTCTCGCGCATCTTGCCGTGCTCTTTCTCTTCCTGGCTGGTGCTCGGCATCGCCGGCTGGAAGCCCATCGAGGTCGTCGCCTGCTGCAGGTTCGAGACACCGATGTTCGAAGTCATGATCACGATCGTGTTCGCGAAGTTGACCTGCTTGCCTTTGGCGTCGGCAAGCCGGCCGTCCTCCAGGATCTGGAGCAGCATGTTGAAGACTTCCGGATGCGCCTTTTCGATCTCATCGAACAGGACCACCGAGTAGGGCCGGCGACGGATCGCCTCGGTCAGCTGACCGCCCTCGTCGTAGCCGACGTAGCCGGGCGGCGAGCCGACCAGCCGCGCGGTCGTGTGCCGTTCCATGAACTCCGACATATCGAGGCGGACGATGGCATCCTCGTTGTCGAAGAGGAACCGGGCCAGCTGCCGGGCGAGCTCGGTCTTCCCAACCCCGGTCGGTCCAAGGAAAATGAACGAACCGATCGGACGCCGTGCGTCCTTGAGGCCGGCCCGCGCGCGACGCACTGCCTGGGAGATCAGCTTGACGGCGTCGTCCTGGCCGATCAGCCTGGCGTGGATTTCGTCTTCCATACGGAGCAGGCGGGCGGACTCCTCCTCGACCAGCCGGGAAACGGGCACGCCGGTCCAGGCGCTGACGATCTCGGCGATGTGCTCCTCGTTGACCTCGGGAACCGTCGCGCCGAGCTTGTCGCGCCACTCCAACTCTTCCTTGACGTACTTGTCCTTGAGCTTCTTCTCCTTGTCGCGGAAGGAAGCCGCCGTCTCGTAGTCCTGGTTGACGATCGCGTCTTCCTTCTTGATCTGAAGGTCGCGGATCTCTTTCTGCATGGTCTTCATCTCGGGCGGGGTGGTGGTCAGCTTCATGCGCACGCGCGCTGAAGCCTCGTCCATCAGGTCGATCGCCTTGTCCGGCAACGACCGGTCGGAGACGTAGCGCACCGAGAGCTCGGCCGCGGCCTTGATCGCCTTGTCGGTGACCGTGACCCGGTGGTGCTTCTCGTAAAGGCTCTTCAAGCCGTGCAGGATCGAGATGGTCTCGATCAGCGATGGCTCATCGACGAAGACTGGCTGGAAGCGGCGCTCCAGCGCCGCGTCCTTTTCGATGTACTTGCGGTACTCATTGAGCGTGGTCGCGCCGATGCATTGGATCTCGCCGCGGGCCAGCGCCGGCTTGAGGATGTTGGCGGCGTCGATCGCACCTTCGGCGGCACCGGCGCCGACCAGGGTGTGCAGCTCGTCGATGAACAGCACGACCTCACCGCTCGAACGGATCTCGTCGAGCATCCTCTTGAGGCGCTCCTCGAACTCGCCGCGGTACTTGGTGCCCGCGACCAAAGCGCCCATGTCGAGGGTGAGCACGCGCTTGCCGCGAAGCGACTCGGGGATATTGCCCAGGACGATCTGCTGCGCCAGGCCCTCCGCAATGGCGGTCTTGCCAACGCCGGGCTCCCCGATGAGGGCGGGGTTGTTCTTGGTGCGCCGCGACAGGATCTGGACCACCCGCTCGATCTCGGTCTCGCGGCCAATGACCGGATCCAGGGTGTTCTTGGCGGCCAGGTCCGTCAGGTCACGGCAGAATTGGTCGAGCAGCGGTGTTTTCGAGGGCTTCTTGGCGGTGGTTGCTTCCTCGTTCGGGCCGCTCTCATTGAGCAGGCGATCAATCTCGCCGCGGGTCTTTTCCAGGTTGGCGCCCAGGTCCTCGAGGACATGGGCGGCGATCCCCTCACCTTCCATCAGCAGTCCGAGCAGCAGGTGCTCGGTGCCGATGTAGTTGTTGCCCATCCGGCGGGCTTCCTCGAAGGAGATCTCGATCACCTTCTTCACCCGCGAAGTCGGGACGATCTGCTGGACGATGCTGCGTTCGTTGCGGCCCAGCACCGACTCGATGGTGGCGCGGACCTTGTTGATCTCGACGCCCAGGTTGTTCAGGACCTTGGCGGCCAGCCCCTCGCCTTCCCGCAGCAGTCCCAGAAGCAGGTGCTCGGTGCCGATGTAGGAATGGTGCGAGCGCTCGGCCTCTTCCTGGGCCAACGTCAGGACCTTCTTCGCTCGCTCCGTGAAGCGTTCAAACG
Source organism: Candidatus Dormiibacterota bacterium (assembly GCA_035544955.1). Lineage (NCBI taxonomy): Bacteria > Bacillati > Candidatus Dormiibacterota > Candidatus Dormiibacterota bacterium. The sequence goes on along the minus strand of DASZZN010000005.1, from coordinate 143,066 downwards.
GATACATCCAGGGACCCCGGGTGATTAGGCGACGGAGCCGACCATCTCGGTCGTCTTGTCCCGCTGGTTCGGGTCGCTCGTCATTGCAACAATGCGTGCGAACATGAAACTCATCTCCTCTGGTCGATGACGGCTGGGTTCCGCCTGCCGTCTACGAGATGAACCTCGCCGAGCCGCGCCCTGACTAAGGGCAGTCCTTGCTCACGAGGCTAGTTTCAGCAACCTACGGTCGCGGGCCTCAGTCTATCACGCTCAGACGAATCCCAATGCACTGGCCGGCGTCTTGCGCGCCGCGTGGGACTAGCGGCTAGCTTATTTTCGTCGCGGCTGCTTGACTCGCTTTTTCAAATCGGTTTGCGGCGCCGCCGCGGCCCGTTTGCTCAACGATCGCATTTCGGCGGAGAGCTCCGGCTCCCTCTGCCACACCCGATCCACGACGATCCCAAACTCGCTGTCGGTCCTGCTGGCGAAATGATCGAGGGCCACAAACACTAACCTGACGTCGCCACCAAACCACGCCACCACGTCGCCGTCCGCGTCAAGCCACTTCACCGTCCACTCACCGTCACGGCTCTCGTTGATCCGGTACTCTCGGCCTGCCAGGCGATTCAGGATCGGCCCCTGCGCCGACAGCCCGCGCTGCTGCCGATTTCGATGCGCGACACCCCATCGTCCCGTCCAGCTCCGACCGCTCACGGTTCCCTCCATGCAGGTCCAACGGCGGCCAGCTGATCAAGCCTAGGCGACCAAATTGCGGTTGCGCTCACTGGCCGTCTTCCGGCTCGTTCTTCTTGCCGTCGCGGTTCTCTGTGTGAGAGGGGGCCACAAGGTGGGCCACTGAGTCAACGCGTGTATACCCCGATTGGAGAGTTATCAAGCGCTCTGGACGGCGGCAGGGAGGGCTATTCCGCCGCGTTTTTCTTCAGTGAGCTGACTGGCTGACCAGCACCATGCCGGCGATGCCCGCGCCGTAAAGAATCAGGACCAGCAGTGAGTCCGGGCCGAGCCGCAGGTACTGTCGCCTGGGGCGGATCACCAGCCCGGCGACGTAGACCGCCGTCAGCAGGATTCCCAGAACGGCCAGGAAGGCGTCTGTCTTGGCCGCGTTGCCGAGCACCGACTGGCCAGCGAGCAAGGTGGCCGGGAAGAAGAGCACCGGCAGGAAGGCGTTCCCTCCAAAGATGTCGCTGACCGCGAGCTCGAAATCCTCGATGCGTACGGCGGCCAGGCCGGTGGATAGCTCGGGGAGTGCCGTCGCGGCCGCCAGCGCTGTCCCGCCGAAGACCGCGCCGCTGAGGTGGATCTGTGTGGCGATGGCGCTGCCGCTTTCCTCGATGAGGACTCCGGCGACAAGTGTCGCCAGCCCCGCGATGGCAAAGATGCCGAGGGTCACCCCGGTTGGTCGCGGCTTGCCCGCTTTCGCCCGACGCCGGGGGCCGGCGTCCGGCCCGGCACCGCCAGTGACCTTCCAGGGAAGGCTCTTGCTGGCGCGCCAGACGACGTAGAGGCCGCCGGCCCAGAGCAGCACGATCAGTAGCGCGCTGGGGTCAATGCGGCCCACGACCACTCCTTTGGGGAGCAGAATCGCCCCGATCGCCACCGCCAGCACGGCAATCACCAGCGTTCCCTCCAGCACCTGCACCAGGGAAGCGGTGGCATTGGTCAGCGGGCGGCGGGGGACGCCGAACCCGTCGAGCGCCACCAGGACGAGGGTCTGGATGGCGATGCCGCCAAGGATGTTGCCGGTGGCGATGTCGAAGTTGTGCTGGACCGCCGCCGCGCTCACGATCGCGATCTCGGGCAGGTTGGTGGCGAAGGCCAACAGGATCAGCCCGCCCAGCGCTTCCCCGAGCCCGAAGCGCGAGTCAATCTCGTCGGTGGTCCTTGAAAGCTGGATGCCGGCGAACCAGATGACAGCAGCCGAAACGATGAACACGGCTCCGAGGACCGGGAGGGCGACGTGCCCCATCACCCGGACCGCGACGCGTTAGCGTCGCTGGCCGTCACCGCCCAGCCGCTCCGACGTTATTGTCGATTTCCCAAGCCCTCGTTCGTTGCATTTGTAGAGGCAGGGTCCCGCGGGCCGCAAGAGTCCGGGTCCCCGGCCGAGTCAGAAAAAACACACAGAGGCACCACTATTGCGGGGCCTCCCAGTCAGAATGCCAGTCAATTGTTAGACGCGGTCAGCAATGAGGTGGCAATCCGAATACGAAATTTGGAGGCGAGTGCGGGATTCGAACCCGCGGTGGAGGTTTTGAAGCCCGCAGCCTGCAGTTCACCAGAGTTCGCTGAAGTTCATTGCGTATTCGGTGGCGAGCTCTAGCGTTCATTAGAGTTCGCGGACGTTCGCCGGAGTTCGGCGGCGTTGCCGTCAACGTTGCCGTCAAAAGCCCGCTCGCACATCGGAGCGACGGCAGCCCTAAGGCTTGGAGGAGGCTTGGGGGTTCGCGTTGCCATCGCAGCGTTACGTAGGCTGACCGCGCAACGTTCTTACGACAGGAGCAAACGGACATGACCGAGCAAGTCGTTGGGTCCCCAGGACCGGCGCAGAAGCAACCCGATCGCTCACTCGTGCTCGGGCTGGCCACCGCCACTATCGTGTTGTCGCTGCTGCTCAAAGTGGTGACTGGGGGCTGGGGCCTGCTGATATTCGGAATCCCTTACCTCTTTATTTGCGGTATCCATTTCTTGGTGCATTCTCTAAGCGCTCGCAGTCTACTCAAACGCGGTTGGCTTGCTCTCGCGATCATGTCAATATCTGACGTTCTACTTCTCGGCGCCTTTCTCTTGCAGCTTGACGCTGGAGATGGTCCCCAGTGGCTGACGATCACTGCGCTTACGGGAGGGGGCCCTGGCTACGCAGCCGCCGAGCCGCCCGTGTGGTGGGCAGGGTCAATGAGTCTCGCCGTGTTCATACCCGTCCTAATGTCATGGACTCTCATGGTGATCCTTGCACGCCGGGGTGAAAACAGAGCTGTTCGTGTGTCAGCGCTAGTCCTGGCAGCAGGTCTCGGCTGCGTCGTCATCGGTCTGCTAGTCGCAGTGATGACAAGCCATACTCATGCGCAACCGGCATACTAGGCGCGCAAGCAGATCGGCGGTCACTATCTTCCGACCGCTCTGCCCGCGTGATTACTCATAACCGCGCGCACAGCCCGGGCCGCCAGGAAGCAACCTTCCAATGAGCGCTCGCAGGCTCTCTACTCCATCCTCCGGCTCCGGCCCTGGACGCTCTGGGCTTCCGGCATCGCGATGCAACCGTCGAGCTCGAAGCCGACTGGCTGAGCGGACTCCTCCTCCCGGATGCCCCAGCGGGGTTGCCGTCACTGTTGCTGTCCGAAGGCGCGGAATGCGACGTTAACGACGGCTGATTCGTATTTGAAAACTGGAGGCGAGTGCGGGATTCGAACCCGCGGTGGGGGTTTTGCAGACCTCCTCGTGCATTCAAATCGGGGCGGTACGCGTTAGGTAGGCATGCTTCGGCTCCCTTGCGGGAAACCGCATGACGTAAGGAACTCACTCTAGCCTGGGTTTGGGCGTTAGAAGTTGCCGTACACCCTTGCTACCAGGCCCCCTTCTCAACTGGGACTGGCGTGAGTTAGACGAGATATTGGTAGAGGAGCTCTTCGCTGCCAAGCGGGCGGAAGTTCAGCTGGATCTGTTCCATCCGCTTCAGCAAAGGCTCCAGGTCGGCCCTGTCCTTCAGCTCGATGCCGACCAGGGCTGCCCCACGTTCCTTGTTCGTCTTCTTGATGTACTCGAAGCGGACGATGTCGTCTGTGGGACCAAGCGCGTCGTCGACGAACTGGCGCAACTGACCGGGCTTCTGGGCGAACTCGATGATGAAGTAGTGCTTGCGACCCTGGTAGACGAGGCTGCGCTCCAGGATTTCGGGGTACCTTAGGACGTCGTTGTTGCCGCCGCTCAGGACGCAGACAACTGTCTTGCCGCGAATCTCCTCGGTGACGTCGTCGAGCGCCGAAAGGGCGAGCGCTCCAGCCGGCTCGGTGATGATGCCCTCGTTCTGGTAGAGCTCGATCATCGTGGTGCAGACCTTGCCTTCCGGGACGATGACAATCCGGTCGACAAACCGCCGGCAGAGATCGAAGGTGCGCTGGCCGACCTTGCGGACCGCGGCCCCGTCGACGAAGGTGTTGATCTCGTCGAGCGCGACGATCCGTCCTTGCTTCAGGGACTCGTACATGGACGGTGACCCGGCCGGCTCAGCGCCGATCACGGTCACGGCCGGATTCTTTTCCCTTATATAGGATGCGACGCCCGACGCCAGGCCGCCGCCGCCGATCGGGACGATAACGACCCCGAGATCACCGCCAGTGGCATCGAAGATCTCCTTGCCAACTGTGCCCTGGCCGGCGATCGTCTGCAGGTCGTCGAAGGGGTGGACGAAGATCCCTCGCTTCTGGTCGCAGTACTCCTGCGCGGCCGCACTCGACTCGTCGTAGGAGTCGCCCACCAAGCGGATCTCGACGAACTCACCGCCGAAGTGCTCGACCCGCTCGATCTTCTGCGTCGGGGTGATCCTTGGCATGAAGATCGTGGCGCCAATGCCGAGGTGGGCGCAGGCGAAGGCCACGCCCTGGGCATGGTTGCCGGCGCTGGCGCAGACGATGGGGCGCTTGCGATCCTCGGCCGAGAGCGATGCGATCTTGTTGTAGGCGCCGCGGATCTTGAAGGAGCGGACCGCCTGCATGTCCTCGCGTTTGATCAGGATGGTGGCGCCGTACTGTTCGGAGAGCCGGATCGACGGCTGCAGCGGCGTCGTCGACGCGATGCCCTCGAGGCGCTGCTCGGCCTCCTCGACCGCACGAACCATCTCCATGGTCTGGCGATTGTACTGTTAGGCCGGTGGAGGCGTACATCTGCCGCACATGCGGCGTGCAGCAGGCGGAAAGCGAGAATCCGCCGACACACTGCGCGATCTGCGACGACGAGCGGCAATACGTTCCACCCGGTGGGCAGCGCTGGGTTACCCTGACTGGACTCCGCGGCGAGGGCCACCGCATCGAGGTGCGCGACCTAGAACCGGGTCTCACCGGGATCGGCGCCGACCCGCCCGTCGGCATCGGCCAGCGCGCGCTGCTGGTCCAGACGCCGGCCGGCAACTTCCTCTGGGACTGCTTGGGATTCATCGATGACGAGGGCATCGCGGCCGTCCGCGCACGGGGCGGTCTCCACGGCATCGGGATGTCGCACCCGCATTTCTATGGCGTCTGCGTGGAGTGGAGTCGCGCCTTCGGCGCCTCGCCGATCTATATCCCGACCGCGGACCGCCAGTGGGTGATGCGACCCGACCCGGCCGTCAAGAATTGGGAGGGCGCCATCGAGCCACTCCCCGGGCTGACACTCATCCAGTCCGGTGGCCACTTCGAAGGGAGCGCCGTCCTCCATTGGGCGGGCGGAGCCGCCGGCCTCGGTGCCCTGCTGACCGGTGACACGATCACCGTGGTCGCCGACCGCCGGTTCGTCAGCTTCATGCGCAGCTACCCGAACGAGATCCCACTCTCGGCCGTTCATGTTCGGCGCATCGTCGCGGCCGTTGAGCCCTATCGCTTCGACCGGATCTACGGTGGCTGGTGGGACCGGGTCGTCGATCGCGACGCCAAGGCCGCCATCCAGAAGTCGGCCGATCGGTACATCCGCTGGATCCAGGGGTCATAGACCCCCCCTTCCCTGCGGCGATTCACACAGTCGTTACCGATCCGGAAATGGTTCGTGGCCGAGACCTTTGCATCTCAGCGCCAAGCCGTGGCGGAGTTGCGGCAACAGGTGAAATCTCGCTGACGGGGGATCGAAATGCCCCATACGGCCATATAGTCGATGCACTCGGAGACCCCCACCCGACCCTCTCAGACGGAGGGAAAGCCTGAGGGCCCTCGATCGGCGGCGAACTCATTCGGCAGGAGGAAAATCGTATGAGCAAACGCGAGAAGAAGATGGGCGAGCAGGGCGGGCAACCGCAACCAGGTCAGGGATTCCCGCAGAAGCAGGGTGGCCAGCCCGGCCAGCCGTGGCAGAAGCCAGCCGCTCAGCCCGAGCACAAACCGACGACGTGGCCGACGCAGCCCGGACAGGGCCGCTAAAGCTCCGACCTTCGACAAGAACGGCGCCCCATCGCGGTGGGGCGCTGTTTCTTATTTGTGGAAGGCCTCGAGCCGCTTCGCCTCATCGTCGACGTCTCGGCGGGCGGCTTTGGGAAGCGGCTCGAACGGCTTGACCTCGACGCGACCGCCCTCGTAGCGCCAGGTCCCCGCGACGGCACCATCGACCAGGAAGGCGGGCACCGAATGTGGGGTCTTGGTGTTGAAGACGAGCGGCCGGTAACGCTCGGGCAGGATCTGGGTGCGCCGGGCGTGGACCAGCAGCGTCGCATCCCAGGTCGGTAGGAAGCGCACCGGCGCCGGTGTCTGCGGATTGGGTAACGGCGCTCGCTGAAGATCGAGGAGTTCTTTCCCGTTCTCATCGCGGAAGTGTATGAGCGAGAGTCTGTCGATCACTGGCAGCAATCTCGTGTGAGGGATGCCCGCCCAGTCGGCGATCTCACGCACGGACGCCGGGCCGAACGCGCCAAGATAGCGACGAACGACGTGCTCGAGTCCAGCCGCCTCGGTCGGCGTAGCTGGTTGAACCCACTGGTCAGCGAGCCCATAGAGATCCGCCCGGCGCTGGTCCCATGTGCCGGACGGCGGAACGCGAACCATATCGACCCATATCCCGACGCCGGTCCATGTGGCTCGTGGGAAACCGCGCGTCACCAGCAGCTCCTTCAAGTCGCTGGCGCGCTGTGGCCCCGCCGCCAGCGGTTCGCGGATCACGGTAGCAGCGGCAGCGATGTCGACGTCTCCGAGCGCCTTTTGTGTGACCCGGCGCCACCACTCCTGGCGCGGCTGTCTGACTGCGGCAAGGAACAGCCAGTAGTCTCTCGCCGAAACCATGTGAATCGTGCTGCGAAGGAGCGTCCCCTGGATCACGCGACGCTGCTCCAGCGCGGTCGTGAGCGCATCGCGCCGGAAGTCGCGCATGCGCGACCAGAGGCCGACATATCCTGATGGTGCGTACTGGGTCTGCAGCCCGCCAACCCGTTCGAGCGTGGGTACCAATGGCAAGGAAGAGCGCTCGAGCAAGAACTGGCGGGCGAGCAAGGCCCGATTGAGCTCGCGGGGGGTAAGGATGCGCTCGGGGCTTTTCGTTTAGGCGCTGGTTGCGGCCACCGCCGCCGCGCTGCTCCCGGCCGCGGCATTGGTATCTTCCGCGTGGAGCAGAATCAAGTACCAGCCGAGCAGGACCAGAAGCGGAGTATCCGGACGGCCAGTGGCACCAGGCTCGATTTCGACAGCGCCCTTGGCCTTTACGATGCCATGCCGCCCCTTGAAGAGCATTAGCGGCTGATCCTTCTCCTGCCAGACCCATTGGGACTGCCAGAAGTTGGCCGAGCTCAAGCGCACGCTGCCGCCGTCTGCGAAGTCGAGCGTTCCCCCGCCGGCCCAGTGGGGTCGGAAGACGGCGACATCGGCATCAGATCCTGAAACGCGCACCGTGACGCGCGGCTGCCAGAAGCCCTGCCGTTTGAATGTCCAGTGATGGCCTTCGGCCTCGGCATCGGCAAGGCTTCCGCGCTGAAAGCGCAGGGTCGCGACCACGTCATCGCCCGCGCGCAACTCGTGCTCGCGGCGGCGAGCCGCGGGTTGGATCCAGAGAAGCTCCTCGCCGGCACTGTCGGAAATGGGTCGCATGAGCCAAGTCTAGATCCGTGCTCAATTACCTAGGTAAAGGGGCCTAGGCTTACCTAGAAACGGGCGGATTTTTGTCACGATGGGGCAACGTTCTGCGTCTGCCGATTTAGGACTCGCACCTTCTCACTTCTACACGTTACGTTACATATGTCTGTGCCTAAGCTTTACGGGGGCCCGCGGCTAGCAGCAATGGCCTCCTGAGCGCGATGTCCGAACCGCTGCGCGTCCTGATCGTGGAGGACCGGCCCGATGACGCCCTGCTGGTTGCCGAGCACCTGCGGCGCGCCGGGCTGACCATCGCCTGGGAGCGGGTCGATACGGAGGCTGGATTCGCGGCCAAGCTGGGGACGGGATTAGACCTCATCATCGCCGACTACCACCTGCCCTCATTCAGTGCCCCGCGCGCGCTTGACCTGCTCAAGCAGGCCGACCTCGACATCCCGTTTATCGTTGTATCTGGGTCCGCCGGTGAGAATGCGGCCGTCGCCGCGATGCGGGGTGGCGCGCACGACTATATCTTCAAAGACAATCTGTCCCGGCTGCGCCCGGCCGTGGAGCGTGAGGTCCGTGCCGCGGTCGAACGAAAGGCCGCCCGTGCGGCCCAGGGCGAGTACCTCCGGCGGCTTGGCAGCATCTTCGATTCCGCGCTAGATGCGGTCGTCACGATGGGTGCCGACGGCGTGATCACCGACTGGAACCCGATGGCCGAAACCATCTTCGGGTGGTCACGATCCGAAGCGGTGGGCCGGATGGTGAGCGAGACCATCATCCCGCTTCGCTATCGCGGCGCGCACCAATTTGGTCTGCGCCACTTTCTCGCGACCGGCGAGGGTCCGGTTCTCAATAAGCGACTCGAGCTGGCGGCTCTGCATCGCGACGGTCACGAGTTCCCAATCGAGCTCTCCATCTCGGCGACCCGGTCCGGCGGCAGCCACCTATTCAGCGCCTACGTGCGGGACATCACCGAACGCCACGCCGCTGAGGAAGCGCTCCGCGCCAGCGAGGAGCGGTACCGGAAGATCGTCGAGACCGCATTTGAAGGCGTCTGGGTCATCGACGGCGAGAACCGGACGACCTTTGTCAATCGGCGCATGGCGGACATGCTGGGCTACGCCCCTGAGGAGATGCTGGGGAAGCCGGTCATCGATTTCATGGACGCCGATGCACAGGCCGCCTTCGCGGCCAATCGCGACTGGCGGCAGGAGGCCCACCAGGCGGAGCACGAGTTTCGATTTCGACGGAAGGACGGCTCGGAGCTCTGGGTGCTGTTGGAATCGAGTCCGGACCTGGACGCGGCCGGGAGCTACAGGGGATCGCTGGCGATGGTGACCGACGTCACCGAGCGGCGGCGGGCCGAGCGAGACCTTCGCCGCATGGCGGCGATGGTCGCTACCTCCATCGATCCGATCCTCGCGGTCGACGTCAAGGGGTTGATTGTGAATTGGAACCTCGGCGCCCAGCGCCTGTACGGCTACTCCGCCGAGGAAATCATCGGTCAAAGCATCGGGACGATCGTGCCGGATGGCAAATCCAGCGAATCGGCCGCACTGATGGATCGCGTGCGACGTGGTGAGCCCATCGAACAGCTCGAGACGATCCGAAAACGAAAGGACGGGAGTCTGGTGGAAGTCTCGATCAGCTTCGCACCGCTGACCGATGTGGACGGCACAATCGTCGCGTGCGCTGCGATTCATCGAGATATCACCACCACCAGGCGGGCCGCGGAGGCACTTCGTGCCAGCGAGGAGCGTTACCGGCGGATCGTCGAAACCGCGTATGAGGGCATATGGTTGATCGACGCGCAGAACGTGACGACCTTTGTCAATCCCCGGATGGCCGAGATGCTGGGTTACACCGTTGAAGAGATGGCCGGCCGACCGCTATTTGAGTTCCTTGGTGCCGACTCGCAAGCGTCCTTCATCTCCAACCAACCTGGCCGCCTCCGGGGTGAATCGCAGCAACGCGAAGTGCGGTACACGCGAAAAGACGGCACCGATTGCTGGACCTTGCTCAGCATCAGCCCAAACCATGACGCCGCCGGGCACTACGCTGGATCACTGGCGATGGTGACGGACATAACGGAGCGGCGCCGCGACCAGAAGGCCCTCGAGTACCAGGCGCTTCACGACGCGCTGACGGGGTTACCGAACCGGCTCCTGATGGCCGATCGGTTGGGGCAGGCGCTGGTTTCGGCTCGGGCGGCGCGCGAGCAGGTCGGGGTGCTGATCATCGACCTGGATCACTTCAAGGAAGTCAACGAAACGTTTGGTATGCAGGCCGGTGACCGCCTGCTCGAACAGGTTGGGCCGCGCCTGCGGGCCGAGATTCGAGCCGAGGACATGGTCGCCAGGCTCAGCGGTGACGAGTTCGCGGTGCTGATGACGAACACCGATGCGACGGCGGCAACTGTCAAGGCGCAATGTCTACTCGAAGCACTGGAGCGGCCGTTCGAGGTGGAGGGCCAGCACCTCGACGTCGCCATCAGTATCGGCATCGCGATCTTTCCGGATGACGGTGATGACCCGAACACACTGCTTCGCCGCGCGGACATCGCGCTGTACGTTGCCAAGCAGCCGCGAGGCGCCTTCGTGCGATTCGCGCCCGAACATGAACGACAGGGCGCCAGCCGCCTGACCCTGATGGCCGATCTGCGAGAGGCGCTGCAGCACGAAGACCAGCTTTTCCTGGACTTCCAACCTCTGGTCAGACTTCGCGATCGCAGCCTCGCGGGTGTCGAGGCCCTGGTCCGCTGGCGACATCCTCAACGCGGGCTGGTGCCACCGATGGAGTTCGTGCCCTTCGCCGAGAAGACGCGCTTGATCAAGCCGCTGACCAGGTGGGTGCTCATCTCGGCCCTGAGACAATCCGTCAGCTGGGAGCGTGATGGACGCCTGATCCCCGTGTCGGTGAACATTTCGATGCGCGACCTCGTCGATCCCGAATTTCCAGAAACGATCGCCACGCTGCTCAAGGCATCGCAAGCGCCGCCGTCCTCGCTGATGCTCGAGATCACGGAGAGCCTGATCATGACCGAGCCCGAGCGGGCCATCAACACGCTGACCGAGCTGCGGATGCTGGGCGTTCGCCTTGCGGTCGATGACTTCGGCACCGGCTATTCCTCGCTCGCCTACCTTCACCGGCTTCCGATCCACGAGATCAAGATCGACAAGTCCTTCGTGGCGGCGATGGGCGGGCAGGCGAGCCGGTCCAACATCGTGCGAGCCTCGGTCGAGCTCGGTCACAGCCTGCAACTCGAGAGTGTCGCCGAGGGTGTGGAAGACGCCCGGACGTGGGACCTGCTGCGCTTGCTGGGCTGCGACCTGGCGCAGGGCTACTTCATCAGCCGGCCGATGCTCGCCGAGCAGGTGCTTCCATGGCTCTCGCGGTGGGAGACGGCCCCGGGTAAGGCTGCCGAGGAAGCCGCCTGACTTGCCTCTTTTTGGGCAAAAAGCCCATAGATGGCGAATTGGCCAATGTCAACTATTGGAAAGGTTATAGCGCTAGTGTATGAATCAAAGAACCACTAGACGAACGTAGCTTGAATAGCGCACCATATGGGTACAAAACCCGGGTGACAAAGGTTAAGGCGCGGGTCCAAGTCGATCCGCTGGTACTGAGCGCGGAAGCGCTGATCCTCAAGGGGAAGGAGCAAGGCTACCTCTCCCCCGACGACGTGATGAAGGCGTTTCCCTCGATCGAGGGCAATGCCGACGGCTTCGTTCGCGTAGCCGCGGTCTTCCAGGAGATGGGGATCTCGGTGACCGCCGACGGGGAGGCCGAACAGGACACCGACGAGGAGGAAGCCCTTACTGAGGTCGAGGTGGTCAGCTCGGTGGCCCTCGACGACCCGGTTCGGATGTACCTCAAGGAGATCGGCCGCGTCAACCTGCTCACCGCCAAGCAGGAAGTCGAGCTGGCCAAGGAGATGGAGGCCGGCTCCGAGGAGGCGCGCCATCACCTGACCGAGGCGAACCTCCGTTTGGTGGTGTCGGTTGCCAAGAAATACCTCAACCGCGGGCTGGGCTTCCTCGACCTGATCCAGGAAGGCAACCTCGGGCTGATGCGCGCTGTTGAGAAGTTCGACTACAAGCGTGGCTTCAAGTTCTCGACCTACGCGACCTGGTGGATTCGCCAGGCGATCACTCGCGCCATCGCGGATCAGGCACGCACGATCCGCATTCCGGTCCACATGGTCGACACCCTCAACCAGCTGGCGCGCGTCTCCCGGGCGCTGCTCGAGCAGCTCGGCCGCGAGCCGACTGAGGAAGAGCTCGCCTACGGCATGGGCATCACGGTCGACAAGGTCCAGGAGCTTAAGAAGATCTCGCAGCAGCCGGTGTCCCTGGAGTCGCCGATCGGTGAGGAGGAGGATTCGCACCTGGGTGACTTCGTCGAAGACAAGATGGCCATCGCGCCGCTCGAGGCAGCCAGCGAGGCCATGTTCCGCAACGAGGTCGAGGACATCCTGGCAACGCTTCGCCCGCGCGAGCGCCGGGTGGTTCAGCTGCGCTTCGGCCTGGTTGACGATGAGCCGCGTACCCTCGAGGAAGTTGGTCGCCGCATGGGCCTGACCCGGGAGCGGATCCGGCAGATCGAGGCGACCGCCCTGCGCAAGCTGCGGCATCCGAGCCGGTCGAAAGTCCTCCGTGACTACACCGAGGACGGGGGCCAGAGCACGCGCGTCGGCGTCCGAGAAACCGAGGCCGTCTCCTAGGACCTAGCCGGCGGCGGCTGATGCCACCGCGAATAGACGGGGTCGTGTTTCCACCCTTGCCAGCTTGCGGGCCTGCGGCGACAATCGGGCCGTGACAGCCTCCGTTCGGGCCCAGCGCCTGATCTGGCCGGCTGCGTACCTGACGGTCGTGGCCATCGTGGGCGACTTCGTCCTCCTGGCGCTGAACGCAGGCTCGATCGGCACGACCGCGGCCGGCCCAGACAGCCTAGCTCTTCGAATCGAGATCCCCATCTTCGGGGTGGCCTTCGTCTTGGTCGGCGCGCTGGTCGCATCCCGCCAGCCGCGCAACCCGGTTGGATGGATCTTCTGGGGCGGCGGCATCGAGGCGGCGATCCAATCCCTCATGACCGAGTACAGCTGGACCGCCTCCCGGATCGGTCCGCTCCCTGGCGCGACCGAGACTGGCTGGCTCGCCGGTGGCTTGGGCGAGGCGCTCTTCCTGCTGGCCTTCACCAACATCGTGCTGTTCTTTCCCGATGGTCACCTGCCGTCGCCGCGGTGGCGTCCCGTTGCCATTGCCGCCGGTGTACTGATCGCCATCAGTGGACTGCTTCAGACCATCTATACGGCACCCGGCAGCCCGAGCTCCGGACCTCCGGTCGCCTCGACGCTCGCGTTGCCGGCCGTCCTGGTCGCCATCGTCGGACTCGTGGTCAAGTATCGTCGCGCCGACCGCGATCGCCGGCAGCAGATCAAGTGGGTCGCGTTCGCCGCCGCCGTGATCCTGGTGTGCGTGCTGATCCTCCCGGCGGCCACAGTCGCATTGCTTCCGCACGAATTCTTTACCAGCGCCGTAGCGTCCAGCGTGTTCGGCCTGGGCACCCTGACGATCGTCTTGCTGCCGATCGCGATGGCGATCGCCATTCTTCGGTACCGGCTATACGACATCGACGTGGTGATCAATCGAACGCTTGCCTACGGCGCGCTGGCGCTCGCGATCACCCTGATCTATGTCGCGGTGGTGGTCGGCGTGGGCAGCCTGGTCGGCCGGGGTGGCCAGGCGAACTTCATCCTTTCGATCGCCGCCACCGCCCTGGTGGCAGTCGTCTTCCAGCCCATCCGCGCCCGCGCACAGCGCTTCGCCAACCGCCTCGTCTACGGCGAGCGCGCCACGCCCTATGAGGTCCTGTCGCGGTTTTCGGAGCGGATCGCCGACACGGTCGCCAGCGATGAAACGCTTGGCCAGATGGCACGGGTGCTGGCCCAAGGGACGGGCGCCACCCGAGCCGAGGTCTGGCTGCGCGGCGCTTCAACTCTGCATTGTGCCGCGGCGTACCCGGAACCATTTGAGCGTCCCGAGCCGGTTCCACTCCCGCCCGGGGGGTCGCCGCAGATCGCCGGCGCCGATGCCGTCGCCCCAGTGAGCCACCAGGGCGAGCTGCTCGGCGCGCTGGCCGTGCGGAAGCGGAAGGGGGAGTCGATGTCGCCGATCGAGGAGAAGCTGCTGGCGGACCTGGCGCGTCAGGCGGGGTTGGTCCTGAAGAACGTGGGACTGACGGCCGACCTGCGGCGGCGACTCGAAGAGCTCCGCGCATCGCGCGAGCGCCTCGTCTCGGCGCAGGACGCCGAGCGGCGGCGACTCGAGCGCAACATCCACGATGGAGCCCAGCAGAACCTGGTCGCGCTCAAGGTGAAGCTCGGTCTGGCGCGGCATACGTGGAAGAAGCAGCCCGAACGCATGGAAGCGCTTCTCGACGAGCTTGTTGCCGATGCGGATGAGTCATTGAACACGCTGCGAGAGCTGGCACGCGGAATCTACCCTCCATTGCTGGCCGAGAAGGGTCTCGCAACCGCCCTAGAAGCGCAAGGGCGTCGGGCGTCGATCCCCGTCCAGCTCAGTACCAATGGGGCCGGCCGCTACCGTCCGGACCTCGAGGCGGCGATTTACTTCTGTTGCCTGGAAGCGTTGCAGAACGCCGCCAAGTATTCAGGTGCCAGTCTGGTGCAGATTCAGCTCAGCCAGGAGAATGGCGAGCTCGTCTTTGCCGTCAAGGACGACGGTCGCGGTTACGACGCCCTGCGGATGAAGCCGGGTGCCGGCCTGCAGAACATGATCGATCGGGTCGAGGCGTTGGGCGGCCGGCTCGAGATCGAGTCGGCCGTTGGCACCGGCACCCTGGTAACCGGGCACGTCCCGGTGCCCGTCATCTGATCTTGAGGCTGGCCTCGCAGCAGATCAGTCCCAGATCGGGCGTCCAGCGCAGGGTCAGCGGCGAGGATGTGGACCGCGGCCGAAAGCAGATGGTAAGTGGCCCCAGCTTCGCCCCGTTGCTGAACTCGGTGCGAGACCAGTGGCTGCAGCCCGCCACGTCCTGAATCGCCGTCGATGTCTGCTTGTTGGCGTCGACCAGTTGGAGATCCTCGGGCGACGCGTGGGTCGCGGCGCTCGAATTGCGGAAGGTTACGTCCATCCGGACGACACCGTCCGCGTCCCTGACGTTCGAGATCCACATCGTGTAGTCCTGCACGTCGAGGCATGGCTGCGGCGAGCAGGGCAGCGAACTGGCCTCGCTCACTGGGGCGATGCCTCGGGCGAGGGCGATGAACGCGACCACGGCCAGGATCGCCAGGAGAACTCCGCCGGCTGTGAACAAAGCCAACCGAGTCCAGCGCCTCCGCGGGAAATGCAGCCAGGTCATTAGGCGCGCGCCCAGGCCGTCAGGTGCAGCGGAACCCCGTTCGGGGTCAGGATCATCGTTTGCCGCGCCTCCACCAGCAGCTGGCCGGATTCGGAGAAGATCGCTGCGCCCGCGATGACCTTGCGGCCCTGGCGCTCGATCGGCCAGCCGACCACGATGCCCGGGGCGTCGCCCTGAACCGGCGCGTGCTGATGGAGCTCCAGGCGACCGCTCACAGCGCGGTCGTCAGCTTGGGCACCACCGTGCACGATGTGGCCCCAGATCGCCGGGCAGTCCAGGGCCGCCCACAAGAACTCAGATGCAACGGTCCGATCGGTTCGCCACACCGAGGATGGGGGACGCCAGAGCGTCGCGACGACTGGCCGGCCCTCCACAGGCCCGGGGAAGATATGCAGGCCGTCGCCGGATGCTCGACCCGTACCGCACGTAAAGCAGTTCGGGAAGAAGTGGCGGCTGAACCCTGGGTAGCGTTCGGATGCCCGTTCAGCTTCTTCTGGCGCGACCGCCTTGGGAGCGGTCGTCTCGAGTTGAGATGGAGCCGCCGTTGCCGCCAGCTCGCCGTCGAGCCGCATCAGCACATGCGATTCGCTGTGTTCGAGGGTGACGATCGATCCCGGAGGGACAGCCTTCGTCAGCGTGACGGCGACCGACGGCCCGACTTCTTTTGCGACCAATCCCGCCAGGTAACCACCGTGGGACACTCCGGGGATTCCCTCGTAACGCCGGTCGATGGCGACCTCAGCCAAGTGCGGGCATTCTAGCCGTCACGAGAAATGAGAATGTAGTAAGTCATGACGGCCGGTAAGGACCCTCAATGGACGGGCATCTACGAGACACCGTCCCCGAGCGACGCTGACCTGGTCCGGACTACGTTAGAGGTGGCCGGCTATCGCGTCTGGGTTCAGGGCGGCAACGCGCCGGGGATCTTCGGTCCGAGTAACGACACATCCGGCGCGCTCACCGTGAGCGTGCCGGCGGAGGACGCCGAAGACGCTCGTGACTACCTCAGGCAGAAGACGAGTCTCCTGCCTCACGACGCCGCCGCAGCGCCGTCTGACGCCGAGACCGCTCCCCCACAAGAAAGCCTCGCGGACATCGCCCAGGAGATTCTGGAGCGGCGCCATCAGCACGACGTCGCGGCCTGCAAGTACTGCGGCATCGCGACCCTCGACGTCGGAGAGATCGAGCTCGACAGCCGCATGATTGCCCTCCTGCGGGCATCGGGACTCGGCGTCAACAGTGCGACATTCAGCGAGTTCGAACCCGGAGAGCGAATTTGCACGGATTGCGCCGGTCATGAGGTTGCGTGCGAGCTCTGCGGACGGGTGCTTGATGCCTTTCTTGACCAGGGCGAGTATCGGCAGGTAAAGGACGATGAGGCCTACGTCTGCAGCGTCTGTCGGGGCCGCCTGGAAGACCAGCTTCAGCCGGACCGGGACTGGTGACTGCGGCTCAGGCCGCTTTCGCGCGCGTCGCTGGGCGGCTGATGCCAAAGTAAGCACGGACCCGGCGCTTCAGCAGGAGTATGACCAATACCACAGTTAGCAGCCCATTGCACAGATAGGCATCGAGAACCAGTCCGACGCCGACATGCTCCGACGGAATGATGGCAAATGCGCTGGCAATGTTCGCGATCGTCAGTAATGGCAGGAGGAAGCTGAGCCACCAATGACGCTTCGCCGGCACGCCAAGCAGTAAAAAGGCGCCGACGCACGCGAGAAGAAATATGATGCCCACCGTTGCCAGGACTGCCGCCCCAACAACGGGCGAGTTCCCGGGGGGAACGCCGTAGCGCCAGACAACGCCGAGGCGGCCAAGCGTATTCAGGGCCAGCAGGACGGCCATGATAAGCAGGAGTGCTCGCAGGTACTTCAGCGACTTTGGGACATCGGGCGTCATGGTAAAGACAACGTGGCGAAGGTTCGCTTCTGGCAGCACCACCCCGGGCTCCGTATCGTGGAGCGCATGGGTGAGTCGTCGCGTGAGTGGAATGGCCGACAAGACTGACGCTGACGCGCTGATCGCTGATCAGATCGCCTACTACCGTGCACGTGCTGGCGAGTACGACGAAAACTTACGACAGCTCGAGCGGTACGTCAGCCTGGGAGGAACCGTCGCCGGGCGGCCGGACGATGAGGATAGAAAGGAGGTCGCCATCCTGCTCAACGCGCTGGACGGCATGCGTCCGTTTGACACCGTCCTGGAGCTGGCGTGCGGCACCGGCTGGTGGACGCAGTGGCTCGCCCACCACGCCCGGCAGGTCACGGCCGTCGACGCCGCGGAGGAGATGCTCGCGCTGAATCGCGAACGCGTTAAAGCCGCCAACGTGCGGTACGTACGGGCCGACATCTTTTCGTGGCGACCAGATCGACAGTACGACCTCGTGTTCTTCGCCTTCTGGATGTCCCACATCCCGCACGATCGGTTCGCCGCATTCTGGCAACTGGTGCGCGACTCGCTGGCAGTGAATGGCCAGGTCTTCTTCATCGACGAGCTGAAGCGATCGTGGGGCCTGGAAACGCGAGTCGACGACGATGCCGTGCTCCGTCAGTTGGAAGACGGCCGACAATTCCGCGCGGTGAAGGTCTTCTACGAACCCTCTGAGCTCGAGACGAAGCTCCGAACACTCGGATGGAATGTCGAGGTCCGCCGCGCTGGTCGTCGCTTCTACTGGGGCCAGCAGGACGTCTAGCCGCTAAGGTCGACCGGAAGCGTGGCCGGCACCACAGGCTGCGCCGATTCGACCGCTTCTCGGGCCGCCACCGCGGTCGCCAGGCTGCGCCATGCATCGACGCCGGCTACCCGCGGCAACCGATCCTCCAGGATGGCCGAGACCAGGTCGACCATTCCGGCCCGAACGCTCTCTCGATAGACGTGCTCCTTGGCCGGCTCGCCTCCGAGGCTGGCGCGAACCCGCACCCGCGTGCTGACATCCCGGCTCTCGCTGCGTGCACGCCACGGTCCCCGGTTTCCGTACGTCTCGACCTGGGAGACCTCTACGGTTTCGTCACCTGACAGCC
The DNA here is from genome assembly GCA_035544955.1 of Candidatus Dormiibacterota bacterium. Lineage (NCBI taxonomy): Bacteria > Bacillati > Candidatus Dormiibacterota > Candidatus Dormiibacterota bacterium. Next base: position 124,921 of record DASZZN010000005.1, on the reverse strand, counting down.
GGAATCCTGGCACGTTGAGAAGTTCCCCGCTGTCGGTCGGAAGATGCTCGAGCACCGCCCGTCCATGGACGTCGGTCCAGACCTCCAATTCGAGGCTGACCGGGATCCATCCGGTCAGCCGGCCGTGAGCAAATCCCCAATCAAGGGTGATCGATTGGTACTGGGCACGGTTCGGGTGCGTAAAGGCATGCAGGAAGCTGGACGTTGCCCCGCCTTCGTGGGTGCACGTCGCCGCCACGGTGTCGATCGGACCGGCGCCAGGTCGCCGAACCTGGAGCGCCTGGACCGCCAGCGGATGACTGCCCATCAGCCAGTCACAGACATCGAAGAAATGCACGCCATGTTCAACGAAGATGCCACCGCTGATCGCCTCGTCCCAGAACCAATGGTCCAGGGCGAGGTCCTCGTCTGCCGCGTAGTTTTCCAGGGCGAACCGGCGTAGCCGACCAAGCAATAGGCCGCTCCCTGCCGGTAGCGATCCGAGGTGGCGCATCAGACCGTAAAGCGGGTTCCAGCGCATGACGTAGTCCACCGCGAGCCGAACGCGCGCATCGCGGACGGCACGAAGCACCGCCGTCGCGTCGTCCATGGTCGTGGCCAGGGGTTTCTCACAAAAGACATGCTTGCCAGCTGCGGCTGCCGCGACCGCCATTGATGCGTGCAGCGCTGGCGGCGTGTTGATGGCTACCACCTGGACGCGGGGGTCTGCGAGCAGAGCCATATAGTCCGAATATGCCGCGACACCGAAGGCCTCGGCGGTTGCCTCCGCCCGGCGCTGGTCCCGGTCGGTCACCCCGACCAGCGCCAGGCTGGGGATGGTCCGAAACGCGGTGAGACAGAATTCGCCAAAACGACCGCAGCCGACCATGCCTAGTCCCAGGCGACCGGGGGCAAGCGGCGGTGACTGGCTCATTGGTGACTGGCTCATTTGAACGAACGCTGAGATCGCTTAGTTAGCTGAAACACATCTACAGTGCTAGTGTCGAATTGGCTGAGCCTTGCCTCGTCTGGCGAGACGCGACTCTCCGAGGCTGGCACTCCAAAGGAAGGGTACTGATGATGAGTTCACGCCATGCTCTCCTCGCCGCCGGAGTCGTCCTGAGTCTCGGCCTTGCCGCGTGTGGAGGCGGCAGCAATGCCGCGACGGGCAGCACAAAGGGTTCGATCAAGATCTGGTACTCCAACAACGCCGAAGAGGTGAAGTGGGGGGACGCCGTTGTCGCTGCCTGGAACCAGAGCCATTCGAGCGAGCAGGTGACCGCCGAGCAGATCCCGGCCGGGAAGAGTTCGGAGGAAGTCATTGGAGCCGCCATCACCGCGGGCACGACCCCCTGCCTCATCTTCAACACGGCCCCGGCGGCCGTATCCCAGTTCCAGAAACAGGGCGGTCTGGTCAGTCTGAGCAGTTTCTCCGACGGAAACTCCTTCATCGAGGGGCGCACTGGTGACCGAGCCTCGCAATACAAGTCTCCCAATGGCAGCTACTACCAGATGCCCTGGAAGAGCAACCCGGTGATGATCTTCTACAACAAGGATATCTTCACGAAGGCGAGCATCGATGCGACCAACCCGCCGCTCAAGACGTACGACCAGTTCCTGAGCACCGCGCAGGCCGTCGTCAGCAAAGGCGGCGCCAAGGCCGCGATCTGGCCGTCGCCGACCTCTGAGTTCTACCAGCCCTGGTTCGACTTCTATCCGCTGTTCATCGCCCAGAGCAAGGGCAAGCAGCTGATCGAGAACGGGGAACCGCAGTTCAATAGCGCCGACGGTCTGGCGGTCGCAAACTTCTGGAAGCAGCTCTACACAAAGAACCTCGCCCCCAAGGAAGCGGCCCAGGGCGATTCCTTTGCCACCGGTCAGAGCGCGATGGCAATCGTGGGGCCGTGGGCGATTCCCGTCTATACCGGCAAGGTGAAATGGGGCGTGGCCCCGGTTCCGACCAAGGACGGGATGGATGCGAGCGCCATCCACACCTTTTCCGATGAGAAGTCGATCGGCATGTACTCGAGCTGCAAGAATCAGGGCACCGCATGGGAGTTCTTGAAGTTCGCCGTCAGCAAGGACAGCGACGGCAAGTTGCTCGACCTTACCGGCCAGATGCCGATGCGGAGCGACCTTGCGTCGGCCTACCCGAGCTATTTCTCAGCCCACCCTGACTACAAGTTGTTCGCCGACCAGGCCGCACGCTCGGTCGAAGTCCCCAACGTGCCGAACTCGGTGGAAATGTGGCAGGACTTCCGGGCCGCATACTCCAAGTCGGTCATCTTCGGCAGCCAAGGTGTCGACCAGGCATTCAAGGACGCAGCCGCCCAGATCAAGACCCTCGTCAAGTCGTAACCCGAAGGCAATAACGTGGCAGTGGCGGCGGCGGTTCGAGCGCGCGCACCCCGTAACCGATTGCGGAGCCTGTTTGGGGAACACCCGATCGGGTACCTGTTCGCCGCCCCCTTCGTGCTCTTCCTGATAGGGATTTACGCTTACCCGTTCTTTTACGCGATCTACATGTCGTTCTTCGATTACTTCTTTTCGGCACCAGGGGCAGAGGTCGTTCGCCCCTTCGTGGGGCTGGGGAACTACGCCCGAGTGCTGCAGGACCCGCTGTTCCACATCGCTATTCGAAACGTCGTCATCTTTCTTGTGATCAATGTCCCACTGACCGTCGGCTTATCGATGGTGCTGGCCACCGCACTCAACAGTGCGATTCGGTTCCGCACCTTCTTCCGCGCCGCCTACTACGTCCCCTACATCACCGCGAGCGTCGCGGCGGTGGGTATCTGGCTCTGGCTATTCAGCGGCTTCGGCCTGGTCGATAAGCTCCTTGGGCCGCTCGCCCCCAACCCGTCGTTCCTCATAAATGCCCTGTTGGCGATGCCGATCATCGCCCTCTACGTCACCTGGAAGGGGCTTGGCTTCTACATCCTGGTCTATCTCGCCGCCCTGCAGACCATCCCCAAGGAGCTCTACGAGGCGTCAAAGGTAGACGGCGCCAGCCCCATCCAAAGCTTCTTTGCGGTGACCGTGCCCGGACTGAGGCCGGCGACCCTGCTGGTCATCGTTACCGCCGTCATCACCGGGGCCAACTTCTTTACAGAGCCCTACCTTCTGACCGGGGGCGGGGGCCCGGAGAACCAGTCCGTCTCGCCGGTATTTTTGATTTACCGGTTCGGTATTGAGCAGAACCATCCTGGTTACGCGGCCGCGATCGGGATCCTGCTGGCCATTGGAGTGCTGCTCATCTCCGGCATCAACCGCTTCGTCCTGGAGCGGCCTTAGCTATGGCGACCGCGACGACTGATCTGGTCGGGGCGCCCACGCAGCAGGTCGAAGCGCAGGGGCCGCCCGAGCATCGAAAAAAGGTGTCCGCACCGTGGTTGAGGCTCTTCGCACTTTCCCTTGGGGCGCTAGTGTTCGTGTTCCCCTTCTATTACATGGTGGTCAGCGCCTTGCAGCGGGAGCCGAACCCGAACATCTCGGGCGCCTTCCCAAATCCAGGCAGCCTGTCTTTTGACAACTTCGTCGCCATCAACACCGCGATCAATCTCTTAAGGACCCTTCTCAACTCGGGCCTCTTTACGGGTGGCGTGCTCCTGGGAACGCTGGTGTTTGGCGGGCTGGCCGGATATGCGCTGGCGCAACTTCATTTCCGAGGGCGGCAGGCGCTCTTCTACACCCTGATTCTGTTACTCGTGCTCCCCTTCCAATTGCTGATGATCCCGCTCTACGTTCTGATCGCCAGGAACTTCGGCCTCGGCGACACGCTCCTGGGCATGATCCTGCCGTTCGCCATCAACCCGACCGCGGTCTTCATCTTCCGCCAGTTCTTTATGCAAATTCCCAGTGAGATGTTAGAGGCGGCGCGCATCGACGGCGCTTCCGAGCTGGCAATCCTGACCCGGGTGGTCGCGCCCTTGACCAGGCCCGCGATCTTGACCGCGACGCTGATCACCTTCATCGGTCCCTGGAACGAATTCCTCTGGCCATTCTTGATCACCAAGAGACTGGAGCTCGAACCACTGGCGGTGGCGCTGGCCAACTACATCTCCACAGTGGCCCAGCGGGCCGCCAACCCGTACGGAACGATCCTGGCGGGGGCCACCGTGCTGGCCATCCCGGTGGTCATTCTCTTCCTGATATTCCAGCGGCAGTTCATCGAATCGTCGGTCGGTTCGAGCGTGAAGGGGTAAAGGAGGACGGTCATGCGTCTACGAGCAGCGCTTGTGGCGGTTCCGGTGGTGCTGATCGGCGCGATTGGCGGTATTTCGGCCGGGGCCCAGGACAGCGCTCGACCCGGCCCGGTCAACCTCGCTCACCTCGACTTTTTGCATGACTCGGTGCCGTATCCAGGCACGCCTCCGGCCGGGCACAGCACGACCGAGCCAGGCACCGCGATCGACACCTGGTGGGTCTACGCGAATTACGATTCCGCGACGGGGACCTACACAAGGACCGGGGGTGGGTCCTACAATCCATCGACCCACACCTACGGGCAGGGGGCCTTCGACACCGACGATGTGACGCGCGCGGCGGTCGCGTACCTGACGCACTACCGCTACTACCACGACCAGCACAGCCTCAGGCTGGCGCGCGGCGCGCTGCGCTTCGTGATGTACATGCAGACCGCGACCGGCCCGAACGCGGGAAACTTCGTGCTCTGGATGCAGCCCGGCGGCGCGCTCAATCTCACGCCAACGCCGCCCGACTCGCCCAACCCCGCGGATTCCGGCGCCTCCTTCTGGCTGGCCCGCTCGATCTGGGCGCTGGGCGAAGGCTACGCCACGTTCCGCACGGTTGACCCCGGCTTTGCACGTGCGCTCGCCGTTCGGATGGACCTGGCGCTGGCCAAGCTCGATGCCGAGCTCGTCGCGCCCAATAACGGTCGCTACAACACGCTGCACGGCTATCAAACGCCCGCGTGGTTCATCGCCGACGGCGCCGACGCGTCCTCGGAGGCACTGCTCGGGCTGGGCGCCTACTACGCGGCGACCGGCAAGGCTGAGGCGCGCAAGCTTGGGGTGGCCTTCGGGAATGGCATCGCCGGCTTTCGGCTCGGCAGCTTCCGTGACTGGGCCTGGCAGGCACTGCTCCCCTTCACCGGATCGGTAAGCCTCTGGCACGCGTGGGGCGCGCATATGGTCATGGCGCTGGCAACAGCAGGACCCCAGCTCGGACATCGCGAGTGGCTCTCCCCGGCGGAGCGCGACGCGAATTCCTTTGAAACCCACCAGCAGCTCTCGTTCGGCGCCATCAACGGCCTCCTGCCTGCCCCCGACGATCTGTCCCAGATCGCCTATGGCGCGGAGACCACCGTCGACGGTCTTCTCTTCCTAGGCCGGGCCACCGGCAACGATGTCTATCGGCGCTGGGCCGGCATCGCCGCGACCTGGTTCTTTGGAAATAACCGAGCCGGGGTGGCGATGTATCAACCGGCGACCGGCGTCGTCTACGACGGTCTCAACGGCGACGGCGGCATCAACCGCAACTCGGGAGCGGAATCCACGATCGAGGGATTGCTCGCCCTCATGAACGTGGTCAATGACCCGGTGGCTCGAGGCTATCTTCGCTATGACCGGCTCCTGGCACAGACGACGTATCAAAAGGTCGAGGCTGAATCCGGCGCGCTCAGCGGCGCAGCCGCGGTGGTGACCCCAGCTTCGGCGTGGACCGGCGAAGCGCTCTGGAGCAACGGTCAGTACGTGGACCTGGGGAAGGGCGGCAGCGATCGCATCACGGTTACCTCGCCCGCCGACGGAAGCTACCTGGTCTACCTTGTCTTCGACAAACAGATGGGGCGGCCCGACTCCGTGGGTGTCACGGTCAGCGTGGATGGTGTTCCGGCAGGCCGCGACAATCAAGGTGGGGCCGGCACCCAGGGCGTTTCGCCGAACCCCGATTACCTCTGGATCGATAGCCTGGCCGTGCCGCAACGGCTGAAGGCCGGCGCGCACACCGTCACACTGAAATACGCCGGCAACGGCGGCACCCATGCGAAGATCGACGCGATTCTGTGGCAGCCGGTGATCGAGAGCAAGGTCCTGGAAGGCGCTGACGGTGCCACCCTGGCCGCATACAAGAGCCTTACCAATGTCCAGTCCCGGGTCGTCCTTCCGACGCCGACTGACACGTGGGTCGTCCTCGTGTACGACCGCGATGGCAGGCTGGTCCAGCGCGTGTCATCCGAGTCCGACCCGATCAGCACGGTGCCGGTTCTTCCCTTCGGCTACACGATCGCTTCTGGGGAGTGACGCCTCCAGAAGCTGGCAGCGGTATGGCGGTAAAGGCGCCGCCATACCGGCTGGAGCGCCTCGGCATCGTGATGGAGCCGTTGCCCGGGGAGCCACGGGAGGTTGAGGGCGTGCTCAACCCGGCAACCGCGCGCGCCCGCGATGGCGAGCTCTACCTCTTCCCGCGGATGGTGGCCCGGGGCAACTACTCGCGGATCGGGCGCGCGCGAGTCGTATTCGATCAAGGTGGCAAGCCCTCGGGCGTCGAGCGGCTCGGTATCGCTCTGGAACCCGACGAGGCGTGGGAGCGGAATCCAGCCACGGCCGGCGTCGAGGATCCGCGGATCACGTTCGTCGACAGTCTGGATGCCTACGTGATGGCGTATGCCGCCTATGGGCCGCTCGGTCCGCGCATCGGGCTCGCAATCAGTCGGGACCTGCTCAGTTGGGAGCGGATGGGCCCGGTGTCGTTCGACTACCAGCCATCCCTGCGGACGGATTTGAACCTTTACCCCAACAAGGACGCGATGTTCTTCCCGAAAGCCGTGCCCGGCCCGGATGGCAAGCCCGCCTATGCCATGCTGCACCGCCCCATGTGGAACCTGTCCTGGATTAGCCCGAACGCAGGCCGGCCGCTCCCAGTGGGCGTGACGGATGAACGCCAGAGCATATGGGTATCGTTCGCTCCCGCTGAGGCGGTCATGAATGATTTGCATGCCCTGACACGACTCGGCCAGCACCGGCAGGTGGCGCAGCCTCAGCAGCCGTGGGAAGCGACCAAGATCGGCGGTGGCACCCCCCCTATTCGCATCCCGGAGGGATGGCTGATCATCTACCACGGCGTAACCGCCCGCATGGATGCCCATCCCGGACCGCGCGACCCCGTGCGCTACGTCGCCGGCGCGATGGTGCTGGATCCTCAGGACGTCAGCCGCGTCCTCAGTCGCTCCCAACTCCCGCTGCTCGAGCCGGAGACGAAAGAGGAACGCGAGGGAACGGTCCCGAACGTCGTCTTCCCAACCGCGATCGATGTGCGCGATGGCGGCGAGGCTGATGTCTACTACGGGATGGCCGACACCCGGATCGGGGCAGCGCGGCTCCGTCGCATTACCTAATTTTCCCTTCCCCGGTTCCGGGGGAGGGTATGGTGGGGGCCCCTACTTGCCGCCGGTGGTCGCGACGCTCTTGATGATGTAGCGCTGGAAGAAGAACACCAGGAGCACCATCGGGATGGTCGTGAAGATCGAGCCGACTAGCACCCAGTTCGTATGTGCCACGTACTGGGTGCCGAACCCGGCGATGCCCAAGGGAAGCGTGAACAACGAAGGGTCGTTAAGGATGACGAGCGGCCAGAGGAAGTCGTTCCATTGGCCCTGGAAGCTGAAGATTGCGAGCGCCGTCAACGCCGGGGCGGAGAGTGGCAGGATCACCCGCCTGAACACCGTCCATTTGCTGGCCCCATCGATGACGGCGGCCTCCTCCAGTTCGTTCGGGATGGCCTTCATGAACTGCGTCATCAAAAAGATGCCCGCGGCTGTCGAGACATTGGGCAGGATAACGCCGGGATAGGTGTTGATCAGTCCAAGCTGCTTCATGATGAGGAACTTCGGGATCAGCGTCACCTGAAGCGGGATCATTAGCGTCGCGAGCACGGCCAGGAACAGCACGTTCCTTGCCGGGAACCGCAAGCGAGCAAAGGCGTAGCCGGCCAGCGCGCAAAAGAAAACGTTGAGCACCGTGACCGCCGTCGAGAGGCCGATGCTGTTGACGAACCAGCGGGGAAACATCGGAAAAAGCTTGGCCACGTTGAGAAAGTTTTCCGGATGCCAGGTCTTGGGGAAGAGCGTGGGCGGGTAGGACGTGACGTCGACGTCGGTCTTGAACGCGCCGAAAATTGCGAGGATAAAGGGGCCCAGCATGATGAGCCCGAAGATCGTCATCGCGACGTAGAGCGCGACCTGCTTGGCCACGATGGCCCCGCGGGGATTGCGTTGTTGCGCGACCTTGTCGACCGTGATAGCTGCCATCGTCGCTCCTCAGTACTCGACCGTCGTGTCGATGAAACGGCGCTGGATGAGGGTGAAGGCGAAGATGATCGCGAAGAGGATGAACGCTTCCGCGCTCCCCAGCCCGAAGCTGAAATCTCGAAACCCGTTGGTGTATATCAGGAAGACAGGAGTGAGCGTCGACTTCAGCGGACCGCCATTGGTCATCACGTAGACCTGGTCGAAGACCTGGAGCGTCCCGATTGTGCCCAGCACGACAACAAGGAAGATCGTCGGCCGGAGAAGCGGTATCGTGATGTTCCACAAGGATCGCCAACCGACCGCACCATCGATCTTCGCCGCCTCGTAGACATGGGTCGGGATGTCCTGGAGGCCCGCCACGAACACGATCATGAAGGAGGCGGCCGTTGACCAGATGGTTGTCGTCATGATGGCCGGCAGGGCTGTTCCAGGGTCGAGGAGAAAGCCGAATTGGCGAGCCCCGGGGATGACGATACCCAGCAGGCCGCCAACCCACCCACCGGGTGAGAAGAGCCAGCTGAAGATCAGCCCCATCACCACCGACGAGGTGATCGCGGGCAGGTAATAGATGGTGCGAAAGACGCCGCGGCCCACCATGATGCGGTCGAGGACCAGGGCCATCGTCAGCGCCAGGATCGTCTGGAAGGTCACGACGACCACCATGTAATAGACCACGTTCAGAAGGGCGCGGTGGAAGTCGGCGTTCACAAGGGCCTTCGCGTAGTTGTTCAGGCCGGCCCACTCGAGCGTGAAGCCGTCGTATTTGAACAAGCTGATGAAGACGGCCATCACCATTGCCACAAACGTGAAGCCGCCGATGACGATGAAGGCCGGAATGAGGAAGGCGTACGAGGTCAGCCACTCGCGCCAGGGACGTCCGCGTCGGGGGGCCCCCACCTTTACCGGGGTGGGCAGCCCCGCATTCATCGCAACCACCGGACTGGTCCCTACAGCCATTGGTCCTCCTCCCTCCGAATTGAGGAGGCGCCGCCTTGGCGCCTCCTCACCATCGTAGCTAGCTAGCTTGCCAGCGCGTCGGTTACCTCTTTGTCGGCTTGCTTCAGCGAATCATCGACCGACTGTTTCCCGAGCAGGACCCGTTCGAGGGCTGCGCTGATCGCGTCCGCAACCTTGCCGGAGTTGATGCCCCAGGAGAACGGCTTTGCGTAGGCATTGCCGGCGAAGATTGCCGCCTCTGCCGGATGGGTCGCGAAGTACGGATCGCTCGCGAGGGCGGTCCGCGTCGGAAGCGCGAAGCCGGAGTGAAGAACGGTCTTTTGATTGTCGGGGCTTGTGAGGTAGTTGAGCAGGACCCACGCCGCGTCCGGGTTCTTGGACTTGGCCGAGATTGAGTACCCGACTGTGAAGACCAGGTTCCCACGCTTCTTGCCCTGGGGCAGCTCGGTCGCCGACCAATTGATTGTCGGGTAGTCCTTCATGAAGGGGATGAGCCAGCCACCCTCCATGACCATCGCCGCCTTGCCTTTGGCGAACGCGTCGCCTGGCCAACCAATCCCGGCTCCGAGGGCACCCGAGTAGGTGCCACTCCCGTTCTGCTTGAACGAAAGGTAATACTTGGTTGCCTCGACGGTGGCGGGATCGAGGAGCATCGACTTCGTATTGTCGGCGTTGAGCACCTGGCCGCCGTTCTGGTAGACGATGGGCGCCCAGCGAGCGGAGTCGGCGTTGGTGATCAGGCCCCACTGGCCTGGCTTGGTCAACTTCTTGGCCGCAGACGTCAGGTCCGCCCAGGTCCAATCCTTGGTCGGCGGGGCCACGCCGGCCGCGGTGAACATGTCCTTGTTGTAGAAGAGCGCCAGCGTGTTGGAGTCCTTCGGGACGCCGTAGATCGCCTCGCCCTGCTTGAAGGCGCTAAGCACCTGGCCGGAGAAATCCGAAGCGTTTGTGCCGGTCTTCGCCATCTCGTTGCGCAGATCGAGCAGGACATGCTTCTGCATGAAGCCGGCTGCGTCTCCGAGCTCAACGTAGAAGGCGTCGGGCTCGGTGCCGCTGGCCAACTGGGCCTTCAGCTTGGTCCGGAAGTCCTGGGGGACCGGCTCGTAGGTGACATTGATATTTGGATACTTCACCTTGAACGCCGCGAGCTCATCCTTGAGGAGCTGGTCCTCCGCCGGCGTCGAGGTCCATCCGCTGAATCGAATCGTCCCCGATGCTTTGCTGATGTCGCCGCCCGCCGACTGCGACGCACCGCCGCAGGCCGTCAGTAGCACCGCCGACATCGCAGCCAGTGCTAAGCCAAGCCGCATTGAACGCATGAAAACACCTCCAGTATTTCCCGTCCTCTTCCTGTCCCAGGGTCCGTCCAAGACCGGATAGCTATAAGCATTCACGGTGGACCATCTTCTGTCAACACCGGCGACCCTTTGTTGGAAATCATTAGGCTCCAAATAGGCGAGTGCCCCGATTCAGGAGCGAGCCAGTGGCGCTTCGACCAGCGCCGGCCGGGGCAGCCGGCCGTGCACCACCTTGAAGCCGGTGGTATTGCCCGCGACCTGGACCCGGTTGCGCTCGAGATGGAGCTCCATCGCCCCCCGGCCCGCCCGCAGGTTGCGCAGGGTCAGCGAGGGCAGCCAGTCGGGGAGGTCGGGATTGACGTACATCGTCCGCGTCCGGCCGACGGTATGGATGCCGCAGAGGATGGCAACCAGACGGAACACCGCGGCGGCGGCCCAGGCTTGTGGGACATTTGCCCCAAGGTACGGCACCGGGAAGGCGCCGGCATCTCGCGGCAGACCGCTGAACAGTTCGGGCAGCCGGTAGGCGTCGAAGCGCTCGGCGGCGGCGAAGATCCCTTCCGCCACTCGCTGGGCCTCGGTGTGCCGGCCGGCCCGGCGGAAGCCGCCCGCGATTGTCGCGTTGTCGTGCGGCCAGACCGATCCGCAGTGGTACGAGTACGGGTTGTAGCCGGGGTGCTTGCTCGACAGCGTCCGGATCCCCCAGCCGCTCCACATGTCGTCGGCCATTAGCCGGTCGACGACCCGCTCGGCGCGGTCGGGCGGCACAATCCCGCTGCTGAGGCAGTGGCCGGCGTTCGAGGCCACCGTCTCCATCGGCCGCTTGTCCTTGTCGAGCCCGAGATAGTAGGTGCCCTCCGCCTCCCACCAGAAGACCTCGTTGAACCGTTGGTACAGCTGCCGGGCGCGCTCGCGAAGGTCGGCCGCCTTGTCCGGCTCTTTTAGCAGGTCGTAGATTTCCGCCATCCGCAGTAGCGCGTCGAACGCGTAGCCCTGCAGCTCGCAGAGCGCGATGGGTGCCTCCGGGATCGAACCGTCCCCATGCCGGATCCCATCCCAGGAGTCCTTCCATCCCTGGTTGAAGATGCCCTGGCTCGAGCGCCGCGAGTATTCCTGGAACCCGTCACCGTCCCGATCCCCGTACTGCAGCAGCCAGTTCAGGGCGGCCTCAGCATTGCGGCGATAGCGCTGCAGCAAGGCAACGTCCCCCGACCACTGGTAGGCGTAAGAGAGCACGATGATGAACAGCGGCGTGGCATCCGCCGTGCCGTAGTAGGGCGCGAAGGGCAGGAGCTTCAAGCTCGCCAACTCGCCGGTGCGGATCTCGTGCGGGATCTTTCCCGGTTCTTTGTCCTGCTCCGCTGAGTCATCGGTCGCCTGCAGCCGGGCCAGGGTCCGCAGCGCTCCGAGCGCGAACTCGGGAAAGGCGCTGATGCTTTCCATGGAGACGACCAGCGAGTCGCGGCCGAACAGGGTCACGAACCAGGGGATGCCGGCCGCGGGCACGAACATGCCGCCCCTGACCGTGGTATCGACCATGCGCAGCGCATCGGTGTCCTCCACCGCCTGTCGCCAGATCGCGGGAAGCGTGGGATGACTGGTCACGATCTCGAGCGGCGGAAGCTTGTGCATCCGGCGCGACTCGTCAAGGAGGAGGGCGTGACAGGGCAGCGTGCGAGCCGGCCGCGGACCGATCACCGGCAGCCATTTCAGACAGGTATGCCATTCCGCCCTGGGGGCGAGATCGAGCCGGAACACCAGTCGACCATTCGCGTATTCCGGCTTGGATCCCGCCTTCTCGACCTTGACCAGGAGGCCGCGCCGGAAACTGCGGTTCCGGTAGGTGCTGCGCAACTCCCCCATGCGGGGCAGCCAAGTGGTCTGCAGGTCGCCACGGCGGATCAGCCGGTGACTCCGGACATCGAAGACGTCGGCGAAATCCGACTCGATGGCGATTTCGAGCACGAGCCGCACGGGATACATCGCGTAGTTCGTGAGGTCGTAGTCCTCATGGATCCCTTCGAGGATGGTGCGCTCCAGCCGCAACCCGATCGAGCCTTCCGGAAGGAGTCCATCGGCACCGGCATTCGAGCCGGGACCGAGGGGAAGCTCCGGCGTCATGAATTCGTACCGTGCGGAGAAGTGCTCGACCGCGATGGCGTCGAGTAACTTCGGGGACCGCCCATTAAGGGTGAGGCCGTATCCGCTGACGAATCGCGTGTCGCTCGCGTAGAAGCCGACGTCATCCTGGGGGAGCATGGTGGCGTTGGGCTGGCTGATCAGGAACTGTCGATCGTAGTTGATGGTCAGGGTCGACGGCCCAACCGTGACTGGCATCCGCTAGGCAAAATACCCTAAATGGTTCCCGCTCTGCGCCGCCGTTCAGACTGGCTCGCGTGGGGGAGCGTCATCGGGACCCTGGCGCTCTTCATTGCCGGCAACGCGCTTCGGGGCGCGACGCCGACCCCGCTGATTTCGCAACAGGTCCTGGCGGTCATCGACGGGTGGTGGATTCGGCTCAGCCTGCTGTACGCGCTCGCCTTTGCGCTCGTCGGTGCGCTGATCGTCGCCCGCCGGCCCGGCAACCGCATCGGCTGGGTGGCGTGCGGGATCGGCCTGCTGACCGCCGTCTACGAGTTCGGGCTAGGGTACGAGACCTTTGGGACATACGTCAACCGATCACTCCCCGCTCTTGACTTCGTTCGCTGGCTGGAGCAATGGGAATGGGCGCTGCCGGTCGTGCTGATGCTGTTTTTCCTGCCCCTGCTCTTCCCCGATGGGAGGCCGGTCTCGCCCCGCTGGTGGCTCCTCGTCCCGCTCGTCCTCGGGGGCTTCGGGCTCGCTTTGTTCGGGATCTATGTCGGCCAGCTCATGGGTCTGGTCGGTTCGGTGCTCGCGAATGCCAGCCTGTTCATCCGTTACCGCCGTGCTGGTGCGGATGAGCGCCAGCAAATCCGCTGGTTCGCGCTCGCCGGACTACTGCTGGTCGTCGTCGCCCTCTCCGGGGTCGTCGTCGGGTCGCTCGTTTACCACAACAACACCGTCGTCTTCAATCCAATCTTTGATGTGCTGACGCCACTGGCGTTCACTGCGCTGGCGGGCTCGATCGGGATCGCCGTACTCAGATACCACCTCTACGACATCGACGTCCTCATCCGGCAGACGCTCGTTTACGGCACGCTCGTCGTCCTGATCAGCGTCATCTACTTCATCACGGTCGTCACCGTCGGCAGCCGAGTAGGACAGTTGCCACGGAACGACCCTGCGGCGGGGGTAGCCGTTGGTGCCATCGTCGCCCTGGCCTTTCAGCCAGTTCGGCGCCGGCTTCAGCGGCTGGCCAACCGCCTCGTCTACGGCAAACGCGCGACGCCGTATGAAGTGCTCTCGCAGTTCAGCAAGCGCGTGTCGGAAATGTACGCGAGTGATGAGCTGCCGATTCGGATGGCGCAGGTGCTGGCCGAGGGAACCGCGGCGGATAGCGCCACTGTGTGGCTGCGGGTCGGGCATGAGCTTCGGCGGGCGGCGTCATGGCCGGCCGGCGCCGGCGGCCCGAGCACCCTCCCCCTATCGAGCGATGAGCTGCCGCTGATCAGCGGGGTTGCGGAGGCGGTGCCCGTCCGCTACCAGGGCGAGCTGTTGGGAGCGCTGGCCGTCTCCAAGCGGCAGCCGATGACCGCCACAGAGAGCCGCTTGCTCGCCGACCTTTCACGCGAGGCCGGGCTTGTCCTGAAGAACACGCGTCTCACCGCCGAGCTGGTGCAGCGTCTCGATGAGCTGCAAGCATCCCGGCAACGACTGGTCAGTGCCCAGGACACCGAGCGGCGGCGCCTCGAGCGCAACCTGCACGACGGCGCACAGCAAAACCTCGTTGCGCTGAAGTTGAAGATCGCCCTCATGAAGAACGTGGCGGCGACGGATCCGCAGCGTGCCCAGGCGACCCTCGATGAGCTGACGGGGGACGCTAACGAGGCGATCGAGACGCTTCGTGAGCTGGCTCGCGGGCTCTATCCACCGATCCTCGCGCAGGACGGGCTGCTCGCCGCCGTTGAGGCGCAAGCCCGCCGAACCCCCGTACCCGTCGAGGTGGAGGGCGGTCCCCTCCCCCGCTACCCGCAGGAGACCGAGGCGGGCGTGTACTTCTGCGTACTGGAGGCGCTGCAGAATATGGTGAAGCACGCCAACGCGACAAAGGCGGCGGTGCGCATCGAGCAACGCGATGGGCGCCTGGTTTTCTCCGTCACCGATGATGGCCGCGGGCTGGATCCCGAGCGGGCACGATCCGGCTCGGGGATGCAGAACATGCGGGACCGGATCGAGGTGCTGGGTGGCGAGCTTCAGGTCGTGAGCTCGCCGGGAGCGGGTACGCGCGTGACCGGTTCTATCCCGGCGGCTGCCGCTGAGCCGGCGACGGCTGGCAAGCTCGGGCCTGCACCGCCTTCAGTTGCGCCCAATCGATCCTAGGTCGAGCCAGCCCTCGCCGATCCAGGTAACGCCCGGCGGCCCGCCGTTTGGCCAGGGCGAACCGCACCATTCCTGCCAGGCCGCCAATGCCGATGCCTGGCACGAAACGTGACGGTCGGAACAGCCAGGTCTCGCCGCTCGGCTCTAGCGTGCCGCGAATCATGAAGCTGCGCAGGTCCCAGAGCAACTGGTTATGGCCATGGCACAGCAGGCTGGCCGGCCCCGGCGCGATCCGACTCCACTCCGGTAGAGACACACGCAATACCTGTTGCTCCTCATCCAGCGAGGGGATGCACCGAATGCTGAACGGGTAGCCGTCACAGTCCACGCCGGTCAGGACAGGGCCGGAAAAGCCCGGCAGGAGTCGCCGGACCTCAGCCCACATGGATCGCCTCAACAACCTTCGGCTCGCTGGAGAGATCGCCGTGCTCCCACCAGAGGATGCGCGCAGGCGTGACCGTGATCTCCAGGCGCATGAAATACCAGTCCGAGAACCAGCGCATCGCGCGGTTACTGGTGTACATTGTCCCGGCGGGCTGACGGCGGTAGACCAGCATCACCTCGTTCTCGAAGCCGCCGATCGAGGTCTTGACCACATCCGGGGCGACAGCGTCACCCTGGACAAGCACCGCCGGCGGGTCAAAGAGCCCACTTCCCGTCGCGTCAGAGAAGAGCAGGGAGACCCGTGGATTGCGCCGGATATTGAACGCCTTGTCCGGCAAGCCGATGGAGGTCGTCGTCATGAACTGGCCGGTCGATCCCCGAAAAAACGGCAGCATGGGCCATGTGATCGGCGTGCCGTCCGCCGCCAGGGTCGAGAACTCGCAGGTACGAAATTCCCGAAACACCGCCTCCACCTCTGCCGGAATCGGAAGGGTCATCTCGCCTCCTGCCGCCAGCCTATTGCCTCGACTCGTCGCGGGAAACCCTGCAGCCTCCCCAAGAAAAGGGGGGCTAGCCCTACGGCCGGGTAGGTGACTCCCCCCTCGACGGAATCCCGAATATGGCTCAGGATCGAGGCGTGCTCGGGAAACTGAGGCCGACGACCGCCGCCTGGTTGGCCTGGTCGCTGTGGGTTCTCGCCCTGGGATTGAGCGTGTCAACCCTGGTGCTGCTCGTGACCAACAGATCCTGGTGGAACGCCACCGCCTGGTTTGCCCTGTCGACGACGGGAGCGGTGATCGCATCCAGGCGATCGGCTAACCCGATCGGCTGGCTCTATTGCGCCATGGGTTTCCTGGGAGCCCTGACCACCTTCTCCCAGCAGTACGCGATCCGCGGCCTGGTCGACCATCCGGGCTCGCTGCCCGGGGCCGTGTATTTCGCCTGGCTGGAGCGTTGGTCACTCTGGTTCGTCTTCCCCGCCGGTATCGCCCTCGTGCTGCTGCTCTTCCCGACCGGCCGGCCGGCGTCAGCGCGCTGGCGGCCCCTGGTCTGGGTCAGCATCAGCTGCGCCCTGCTCATGGTGGTTGGCTCGATGTTCTCACCCGGCCGCATGGGCGATGCGCTCCGGCCGCCGAGCGGGCCAGGCACCGACTTCGGCGTCCAGAATCCATTCGGCATCGGCGCGCTCGGCGGGGCGCTCGACCTGGCCGACATCGTCGGACGGATGGGAGCGTTCGTGCTGATCCTGATCGCGGCGGTTGGACTTGTGATCCGACTCGTTCGGGCACGAGGCGATGAGCGTCAGCAGCTCAAATGGGTGGGTTACGTCGGGTCGTTCATCGCTGTCGGAGTCCTCGGGTCGGCCTTCCTGGGGAGCGGCGGTCCATTTGGCTTTACAGGCAACCCAGCACTACAGGACTTTTCCTTTGCCGTCCTCCTGGCCGGATTCGTCGTTGGGCTCCCCGTCGCGACGGCGATTGCCGTCTTGAAGTACCGGCTCTACGACATCGACCTCGTGATCAACAAGTCGCTCGTTTACGGCGCTCTGGCCATCTTCATCACGACCGTTTACGTCGCGATCGTGGTCGGCATCGGCCGCCTGGTGGGCACGAGTGGTAAGCCAAATCTTGGGCTTTCGATCCTGGCGACCGCGCTCGTGGCGGTTGCGTTCCAACCTGTTCGTGAACGGATCCAGCGTGTAGCGAACCGGCTCGTGTACGGGAAGCGCGCCACTCCTTATGAGGCACTGTCGCAGTTTTCGGACCGCCTCGCATCGACCTACTCGGATGAACAGGTCCTGCCGCGGTTGGCGCAAACCATCGCCGAATCGACTGGCGCCGTACAGGCCGTGATCTGGGCGAAGGAGGGCGCTGAAAATACCACCCTCGCCTCTTGGCCCGCACCAAATGGGTCGGCGATGACGGCGCCTTCGATCACCGAACGGTCAAGCAGCGATCGCATGGTTCCCGTGCAGCACCAGGGGGAACTGCTCGGCGCGCTCAGCATTCGAAAGGCCCGTGGCGAAGCCGTCACGCCAGTCGATGAAAAGATGCTGGCCGATCTCGCATCACCGGCAGGCGTCGTCCTCCGCAACCTGCAACTGACCCGGCAACTTCAGGCGCGCCTGGCCGAGATCTCGGCCCAAACCACTGAGCTGCAGGCGTCCAGCGCCCGGATCATCGCCGCCCAGGACTCGACGCGGCGCCGGCTGGAACGCAACATCCACGACGGTGCGCAGCAGCACCTGGTGGCGATCGCCGTGAAGCTTCGACTGGCGGCGACGCTCGCGAAACGCGACCCCGCTCGCGCGGCCCGGCTCCTTGACGAGCTCGAGGGGGAGACCCACCAGGCGCTCGAGACGCTTCACGCGCTGGCGCGGGGCATCTATCCACCGATCCTTCGCGAGCTGGGATTGGAGTCGGCCGTCCGCGCCCAGGGCGCGCGGTTTCCCCTCCCTATCGACGTCTCAGCGACCAGCCTGACGCGGTATCCGTCCGAGGTGGAGGGCGCGGTCTACTTCTGCTGTCTCGAGGCACTCCAGAACGTGGTGAAGCACGCCAAAGCGACACGTGTGCGAATCCGTCTCGAGGACCGAGGCGGTGAACTGGCGTTTTCCGTCGACGACGACGGGGGCGGGTTCGACCCGCTGCGCGTCCGCCACGGCTCTGGTTTGCAGAATATCGCCGACCGGCTGGCAGCCCTCGGTGGTCACCTGACGGTGATTCCCGGGCGCGAAGGCGGAACGTCGGTGCAGGGTCGCGTTCCTATCCGCAACTTGGAGCCGGTCGTATGAGCGCGCCTGCGGCGCGCCGGCTCGCCTTGTCGATTTGGGGCGTCGCTCTCGTTTTTACGGCCGCCGGGCTATTGCTCCTTTTCCCCAACCGTTCCACGCTGGGCGGCGCCTCTTTTATCGTCGTTCCAACGATCTTCCTTCCGGGCCTGGCATACAGCACACTTGGTGCCCTCATTGCGGTTCGCCATCCCAGGAATCCGGTCGGATGGATCCTGGCTGTCCTCGGCTTGAATTACGCGATTGCGTTCTTTGGTTTGGAGTACGCGATCCTCGGCCTGCACACGGCGCCCGGGTCGCTTCCGGCCGCGACATTCGTCGCGTGGCTTCAATTCTGGCCGTTGTATCTGGCCCTCGATGGCGGGCTGCCGCTGTTTTTCCTGCTGTTCCCGAACGGTCGGCTGCTGTCGGGTCGCTGGAAGGTCGTCGCCTGGCTCGCCCTGACGGTCGCGGGTTTGCAAGCGATCGTCGCGATCCTCACACCGGGCCCGATCCTGGGCACCAACCTTGGCGAGGGACATCGGTTCAACCTCGCCATGAATCCGACCGGCGTCAACGATTGGCGCGCCCTGCTGCTGACGAGCGCAGCGGCCCTGCAACTGGCTCTTCCTGTGATCGGGATCGCGTCGCTGAGCGCGCTCGTCCTGCGCTTCATTCGCTCGCGAGGTGAGGAGCGGCAGCAGCTCAAGTGGCTTGCTTATGCAGGTGCGGTCCTCGTCGTCTCCATCACTCCGGTTTTCAGCGGGACCGGATTGGTGTCGGCCGTGGGCTGGTCGCTCTTGACCTTAGCCCTGGATATAGGGCTCCCCGGAGCGGCCGCGGTCGCCATCCTCAAATATCGTCTCTACGACATCGACCCCATCATCAACAAGTCGGTCGTCTTTGCTGCCCTTGCCGCTTTCATTACCGCGGTCTACGTCGGCATCGTTGTCGGCATCGGAAACCTCATCGGTTCGGCCGGCCAACCCAATCTCACCCTATCGATTCTTGCGACGGCCGTCGTGGCGGTGGCATTTCAACCAGTTCGTGACCGGGTCCAGCGCTTTGCCAACCGCCTCGTTTATGGCAAACGTGCCACGCCGTACGAAGTGCTGTCGCAGTTTTCCGACCGCGTCGGCAGTGTCTATTCCAGTGAAGAGGTCTTGCCTCGAATGGCCACCGTGCTGGGCGAGGCGACGGGTGCCTCGCGCGCGGACGTCTGGATCCGCCTGGACGACCAGATCGTTCCCGCGGCGGCGTGGCCGGCGGTCGACGGTCCGACCCCGTCGCCGGTCTCGATTGCCGGACAGGGCTTTCCGCCGGTCTCGGGCGTCAGCCGGATCGTTCCGGTTCGGCACCAGGGGGAATTGCTCGGTGCCCTGAGTATCAATAAGCGTCCAGGGGAAGGGCTGACGCCGGTCGAGGAGAATCTGCTGACCGACCTGGCCGCCCAGGCGGGGTTGGTCATCCGGAATGTGCGGCTGACAGTGGAGCTCCAGGCGCGACTTCGTGAGAGTTCCGCTCGAGCTGCCGAGCTGCGTGCGGCGCGCCAGCGGCTGGTGGCCGCGGGGAACGTCGCGCGGAGTCAGCTGGAGCGCAACATCCAGGCGGCAACCGAGCCACGCCTGCTGTCGATCGCGGGCCGAATTGCCGGCGCCCGCCAGCTGGTCCAGCGCGACGCCGCCGGGGCGGCCACCGTCCTCGGCCAACTGACCGATGAGGCCAACGAAATCCTCGAGCTGCTGCGCGATTTGGCCCGCGGCATCTACCCTCCGCTGCTTATCGACAAGGGAGCGGTCGCGGCGCTGCAGGCCTATCTGAAAAAGGCCCGCGTCCCCGTCCAGCTCGACACGGATCGAGAGTTCGCAACCAATCGCTTCGATGAGCAGGTCGAAGGTGCCGTGTACTTCTGTTGCGTCGAGGCCCTGCAAAACGTTGCCCAGCACGCCGGCGCGGCCCCGACGGTTGTCTGGTTAAGCGCGACAGACGGCCGCGCGACATTCTCGATCACCGACAGCGGCCCAGGGTTCGAGCAGCAACATGGCGAACCAGGCCCCGGCCTGCAAACGATGACCGACCGCGTCCGCGCACTGGGCGGCAGCCTCGAGGTGCGATCGGCGCGAGGTGCCGGAACCACCGTCGAAGGCTGGATTCCGGCGCGCGCCCTGGAGCCGATCGCGTGAATCAGCGTAAGGCCCGGCGGCTCGCCTGGTTCCTCCTCGGCTTGACGCTCGCCATCGGCGCGGCCTTCCTCGCTCTCACCATCATCGACAGCACAGCGGTGGGCTTTGGCAACCCTGTTCTCGTGGGCCTGGGACTCGGGTTCTTCCTGGTCTTTCCCGCGCTCGGCCTGCTGATCGCCTTGCGACGGCCCGAGAATCCGATTGGCTGGCTCGTCCTGGGGTTTGCCCTATGGATCCAGATCCAATCGTTCGCCGGCGAGTACGCGCTCCGCGCTTTTGTCATCGCGCCCGGGTCTCTCCCCGCGGCCGCCTTCGTCGCCTGGTTCTATCCATGGGTCGGTCAGGTGGCCACGGGGGCCATTCTTCCGCTCCTGGTTCTGCTGTTTCCGACCGGGCGGCCGCCGTCACCGCGGTGGCGGCCGATCCTCTGGTTGATCGTGATCGAGGCTGCCCTCGAGGGGGTGGTCTACATGGTCCGGCCGCTTGAGCTTCGGGCCGGTAATCAGGGAATCTATCACCAGTTCGCTCTCCTACCGAACCCGACCGGTTTGCCGCAGCTGGCGGGCCTGATCAACATCGCGCTGGCGGTCTTCAACATCAGTCTCGTCCTGCTTATCCTCACCTGCGGCGCCGGCATGCTCTCCCGATTTCGCCGGGCGGCGAGCGAAGAGCGGCAACAGCTCAAGTGGTTTCTCTACGTGGTGGTGCTTGTTTGCGTGGACGTCCTTATCGCGATACCTCTCGGCGCCCTGACTCATTCGCACTGGGTCGGTGACATCGAATGGACGGTCGGCGCCTATGCCGTGGCCTACGGACTACCGGTGGCGACGACCATCGCGGTTCTCAAATACCGCCTGTACGACATCGACCTGGTCATCAACAAGTCGGTCGTCTTCGGGGCGATGGCGACATTCATCACGGCGGTCTACGTCGCCATCGTCGTGGGCATCGGCGGATTGCTCGGCAGCGGAAGCCGGCCGAACCTCGCTTTGTCGGTCCTTGCTACCGCGATCGTCGCCGTTGCCTTCCAGCCCGTCCGCGAGCGAGTCCAGCGCCTGGCCAACCGCCTGGTCTATGGCAAACGCGCCACTCCCTATGAGGTCCTCTCGCAGTTTTCGCACCGCGTCGCCGGCACCTATTCGAGTGAGGACGTCCTCCCGCGGATGGCTCGCGTGCTCTCCGAGGGCACCGGCGCATCGCGCGCGGATGTGTGGATTCGGCTCGGTGATGGCATTGCGCCCGCCGCCTCCTGGCCCTCCGGTGACGGCCCTGTGTCGCCGCGCGTCGCGATCAGCGGCCAGCTGCTCCCGGCGGTCCCCGGGGTCAGCCGCATCGTGCCCGTTCGGCACCAGGGGGAGCTGCTCGGGGCTCTGAGCATCAACAAGCGCACCGGTGAACTGCTGACACCGATCGAAGAGAAGCTCCTCGCCGATCTGGCGGCGCAAGCGGGCCTCGTGCTGCAGACCGTCCGCCTCACGGCTGAACTGCAGGCGCGACTGACGGAGATCTCGCAACAGGCCGTCGAGCTGCGGGCGTCGCGGCAGCGCATCGTGGCGACGCAAGATGCGGAGCGGCGCCGGCTCGAGCGAAACATTCACGACGGCGCTCAGCAGAATCTCGTGGCGCTGACCGTAAGACTGCGCCTCGCCACCAGCCTGGCCAAGCGTGATCCTGAGCGCGCGCGGGCTTCGGTGAAGGCGCTCGAGTCCGATAGCGATCAGGCGCTGGAGACGCTCCGCGCATTAGCGAGCGGCATTTACCCACCGCTGCTTCGGGAGCAAGGACTCGCTGCGGCGATACGCGTCGAGGTGGCGAAGCTGCCCTTTTCAGTCACCCTCCACGCTGGTCACCTCGAACGCTACCCGGTCGAGGTCGAGGCCGCCGTCTACTTCGTCTGCCTCGAAGCGCTGCAGAACGTTACCAAGCACGCCCGGGCCTCTCGCGTCGAGATCAACCTGCGCTCGTCTATCCATGAGCTCTCGTTTGAGGTGAGCGACGACGGAGCCGGCTTCGACGTGGCCAGGGAAGCCAGGGGTTCCGGACTTCGAAACATGATGGATCGGATCGAAGGCATGGGCGGCTGGCTCGAGATCCGCTCCACGGCCAACGGCGGCACACGTGTCCGCGGAACGGTCCCCATTGGGGCGATGGAGGCTGTGTTGTGACCACCCGTACTGCGGCCCGGATCGCCTGGAGCGCCGCCGGGCTGTCCGCCGCGCTGGGCATCGGCGGCTCCCTACTCGACACGGTGCCTGGACTTGGGGTGTCGACATCGCTTGTGTGGTCGTTCTATCCGATGCTCTGGGCGCTGTCCCTCTCAGCGATCGGAGCACTGGTTGTTTCACGTCAGCCGAGAAACGCGCTGGGATGGGTCTTCACCCTTATTGGCCTGCTGATCACCTTCAACTACGCCGGATCCGTCTATGCGGCGTTCGCGCTGATTCGAGAGCACGGATCCTGGCCCGGCGGCCTCGCCATCGCCTGGCTCACCTCGGGTTGGCTCTGGATTCCGATCAGCACACTGCTCGTCGTCTTCGTCCCGCTGCTCTTCCCTACCGGCCGCGCCCTGTCGCCGCGATGGCGCTTCCCCGCCTGGCTTGCGATCCCGTTCATCGTGCTGGCCGGGATCGGCAATGCATTTGTTCCCGGACCGCTATCGGGCCTTCACGGCATCAACAACCCGATGGGGCTCGTCGGTCAGACCGCCCTCCTAACCACCCTCGCAAACGTCGGCGTCATCCCCCTGTTCATCGCGGTAGCCGGCGCGGTCGCTTCCCTGGTGGTGCGATTCAGGCGTTCGCGAGGTCAGGAGCGTCAGCAGCTCAAATGGTTTGTGTTCGGCGGCGTGCTAGTCATCGTCCCCTTCATGATGCACGGTTCCGGAATTCCGCAGCAGATCCAGTCGGTCGTGCTGACGCTATTCATTCCAGCGCTGCCAATCAGCATCGCGATCGCGATGCTGAAATACCGGCTCTATGACATCGACATCGTTATCAACAAGTCATTGGTGTTCGGCACCCTCGCGATTTTCATCACCGGCGTCTATGTTGGGATCGTGGTCGGGATCGGGACCTTGGTCGGCAGCGCGGGCAGACCCAACCTGGCTCTCTCGATCGTCGCGACCGCGATCGTGGCGGTCGCGTTTCAGCCGGTGCGGGAGCGAGTGCAACGGATCGCCAACCGGCTGGTCTACGGCAAGCGGGCAACACCGTACGAGGTCATGGCCGATTTCTCCGACCGGGTGGCCGGCGCCCTTTCCGCCGATGAGGTGCTGCCGAGGATGGCCGAGGCGGCGGCGCGCGGCGTCGGAGCGAAGGCCACCCGGATCCGCCTCGGCCTTCCGAATGGATCGGAGCGCGTCGTGTCCTGGCCGGCCGGACTGGAAGCTGACCAATTCGACCGAGTTCTGCCAGTTTCGTATCGCGGCGAGGCGATGGGCGAAATCGCGGTCGCCAAAGCCGCGCGCGAGCCGATCACGCCGGCGGAGGGCAAGCTGCTAACTGACCTCGCAGCCCAGGCCGGGCTGGTGATGCACAACGTGCGGATGACCGTAGAACTCCGGAGCCGCCTTGCGGAAATCTCGTCGCAAGCCGCCCAGCTGCGGACCTCCCGTCAGCGCATCGTCGCGGCGCAGGACGAAGAGCGTCGGCGCCTCGAGGAAACGATCCGGCGCGGTAGCGAGGAGGAGCTCATCCGCATCAGAGAGACGTTGACCTCGGTAGAGCTGGGATTGACCAGCGACCCGGGAGCTGCCGTGGTGACCCTTGAGCAATTGACCGGGCAGGCCACCGCGGTCCTCGAGGAGCTACGCGACCTTGCTCGCGGGATCTACCCGCCGGTACTCCAAGACGAGGGACTCGCCGCTGCGCTCAGGACGCACCTCGCCAGAGTGAGTCCAGCCGTGGCGATCGACAGCGACACGATCGACCGTTATCCGTCCGAAGTCGAGGCCGCGATCTACTACTGCTGTGTCGAGGCATTACAGGGCGCAACCGGTCCGGCTGCCGTGCGCCTTGGGGGGCGCGATACCGGCGTCGACTTTTCGATCAGCGGCTGCGGACCTCTGGACGGTCGGTTACAGCGGATGGAGGACCGGGTCGAAGCCCTTGGAGGCTCGTTGCAATTCGAGAACGGCACCCTCGGCGGGTCAATCCCGCTTGGGCTGTTGGTCTAGCCGGCGGCAACCAGCCGGTAGAGCGCGATGGCCGCGTTGACGATTCCAATGACAAGCAGGATCGCAAAGACAGACCGCGGCCCCTCTCTCCTCGCGGCGTACGCGGTGCCGAGGAGCCACACTGCCGCGGGGATTGTCTCCAGCGTCTGCCACATTCCCAGGACGACGACGCGGTACAAGGTCGCAAAGGCGGGCACGATGACCTGCTTCTGCGCCGCGCTCGCCGCGACGTAGTCGCTGATCATTGCCGGGGCTGCCGTCGCCATCGAGGCCGCGCCGATCGACCCGATGACGACGACCGCCAGGCCGGCCGCCGCAAAGAGATCAACGTATTTCGCAGATGCGTAACGATCGCGCAGGTAGAGGACGACGGGGGCGAGGCACACGTATCCGAACATGTCGATCAGGCTGCCCCAGTGGATGAGCGTGGCGCCGGTGAGACCTGACGCGAGCAGCTTCGATGGGTCGACGCTCAGGCCGTTGGAGAAACCGGCGGCCGCGGAGTACATCAAACCCGCCACCAGCTCGAACGTCACCGCCACTGTGGCGAACGCGATCGCGACGCGACTCGAGATCCTAGTGCTTCTGGGCACCTTCCCAGGCAGCTGCAAGCCGGTCGGGCTCGAATTTGGACTTCGAAATGTAGGTGGATGCCCCGCATTCGGCGGCACGCGGCGCGTACTCGGCCTCTTCGTAGGTGGAGAGGAGCAGCACGACCACGGTGCCGTTGGAGTTCTTGAGGATCTGCCGGGTGGCCTCGAGGCCGTTGATCCCAGGCAGGTTGACATCCATCAAGACCAGGTCGGGGTGCAGGGTCTGGCTTGCCTCGACCGAAGCCTCGCCGGTTTCGGATTCGGCAATCACCTCGAAGCCGTCGGTCGCCTCGACGACGGCCCGCGCCGCCTGCCGGAACGGCGCCTGATCGTCAACGATGAGTACCCGTACTGCCATGTGACCAGATACAGAATGACAGATTTTCAGGGCCGCAAAAATGGTGCCAGCACCCCCTGAGCTCGGCGGCCAGCTCGACCCGCTGGACCCCGCGTGAAGCCCTATTCTGTTGCCGTGCCAATCCGCGTCGTGCTGGCCGAGGACAACTACCTCGTCCGTGAAGGCGTCCGGCAACTGATCGACGCCCAGCCGGAGCTCCAAGTGGTCGCCGTGTGCACGGACTTTGACTCCCTGTTAGCGGCGGTCGAGCAGCATCAGCCGGACGTCGTGCTGACTGACATCCGCATGCCGCCAACCGGGACCGACGAAGGGATTCGAGCCGCCGAGCAGCTGCGCCAGCACCACCCACGGATCGGCGTCGTCATCCTCAGCCAGTTCAGCGAGCCGGACTATGCGCTGGCGCTGTTGCAGAAGGGCGCCAGCGGCCGCGCGTACCTATTAAAAGAGCGCGTCTCCGACATCGAGCAGCTGGTGACCGCCATCCGCGAGGTGGCCAACGGCGGTTCGGTCATCGATCCCAAGGTGATCGAGAGCCTGGTGGCGGCCAAGGCCCGCAAGCCAAAGTCGCCGCTCGCCGAGCTCACCCCGCGTGAGCACGAGGTCCTCGCGCTCATGGCCCAGGGGAAGAACAACGCGGCGATCGCGGCCACGCTCTTCCTCACCGAGCGAGCTGTCGAGAAGCACATCAACTCGATCTTTTCCAAGCTCAGCCTGGCCGAGGAGAAGGACACGCACCGGCGAGTCAGAGCTGCCCTGCTCTACCTGTCGGAAGAGAAGGGGTAATCCATGCCCCCAGCATCGGCGCGCAGCCGGGTCTGCAACGTGCTCGTCATCGGCTCGGGCGCCGCCGGGTTGCGCGCGGCGATCGCCGCGACCGAGGCTGGCAGCCAGGTCCTGGTGGTGGGCAAGCGCGACCGGCTGGACGCCCATACCGTCCTGGCGGCGGGCGGCATCAATGCCGTTCTCGGCACGCGCGATCCGCAGGACTCGTGGGAGCAACACTTCGCCGATACGCTGCGCGAGGGCTACTTCCTCGGCCATCCGCGCGTGGTCGAGATCATGGCCCGGGAGGCGCCGGACGCGGTGCGCGAGCTCGCCGACTGGGGCTGCCAGTTCGCGCGCCTCGAGGATGGCCGGCTCGATCAGCGCTTCTTCGGCGCGCATAAGTACCGGCGCACCTGCTACGCGGGCGACTACACCGGCCGGGCCATCCTGTACACGCTGGCCGGCAAAGTGCAGCAGCTCGGGATCCCGGTGATCGAAGATCAATATGTCTCGCGTCTCCTCGTCGCCGACGGCAACTGCTTCGGCGCCTATGGTTTCGACCTCGTATCCGGGGAGCGGACGGTCTTCGAGGCGGACGCGGTTGTCATCGCGGCCGGAGGGCACACCCGGCTCTGGCGGCGCAGCTCCTCGCGCCGTGACGAAAACTATGGCGAGGGCATGTTCCTCGCGCTCGAGGCCGGCTGCCGCCTGATGGACATGGAATTGGTTCAGTTCCATCCAACCGGCATGGTCATGCCGGAAGAGGTCGCCGGCACGCTCGTCACCGAGGCGGTTCGCGGCGAGGGCGGCCATCTCTACAACAAGGACCATGAGCGGTTCATGACCCGCTATGACCCGGCGCGCATGGAGCTGAGCGCGCGCGATCGAGTCGCGCTGGCCATCTACACCGAGATCATCGAGGGCCGAGGCGGCCCTAACGGTGGAGTGTTCCTGGACATTTCCCATCACCCCAAGGACGAGATCCTCCAGAAGCTGCCGAGGATGTACCGGCAGTTCATCGAATACCAGATGCTCGACATCTCCAAGCAACCGATGGAGGTGGCGCCGACGGCGCATTACTCGATGGGCGGCATCTCCGTCGATCCGGAGACGCATGCCACCGACGTGGTTGGCCTCTACGCGGCTGGGGAGTGCACCTCCGGTCTGCACGGCGCCAATCGCCTGGGGGGCAATTCGCTCGCGGAGACCGTCATCTTCGGTCGGCGGGCCGGCGCTGCCGCGGCCGCCCATTCGCAGGAATCCGAAGTACAGCGTCGCTCCAAGAAGGCGGTGCTTGAGGCGGAAGACGAGCTCCAGCGTCTGATCAAGCCGGGAAGCGAGCTGGCGCGTCCACTGCAGCGGGCGCTGCGCAATCTCATGTGGGAGCACTGTGGGGTCGTTCGCGATGAGGCCAGAATGCGCGGCGGTTTACGAAAAGTTGGCGAGCTCGCGGAGGCCGCGGAGACGGTCGACATCCGGCCCGGGCAGGAAGGATGGTTCGAGCTGGGCCATGTACTCGACCTCCGCGCCGGACTCCGAACGGCGGAGGCAACGCTTCGCTGCGCGCTCGAGCGGCGGGAGAGCCGCGGGGCTCATAACCGATCCGACTTCCCGGCTCTGGATCCAGCCTTGGAGCGCAACTTCTACACCCGGCTGGAGGCGCGAGACCGGCCGTTGACGGTCTGGAGCGAGCCGGTTCCCGCCATTCCGGCCACGTTGAAGCGGCAGCTGACCGACGAGGAAATGGAGGTGGCCGGAAGGCTGCTGGAATAGGGCTGGGGGCGGCCACCCTCTTCAGATTCGTGGTACCCGCCCGTTGTGCGGCCTGTTTCCACCATGGACGGCGATCTTCCATCCGTCTAGCCTTGCGATAGAACCGAACACACCGCAAGGGGAGGTTGGCTATGCGCTACGAATCGTCGACAACCTCGGTCTCCTGGATACCGTCGGAAGCGATCCCGGGAATGATGCGCTTGCCATTTGACCTGGGTCCGGTGCACTACGACGATCCACCCGGGGATCAACTTGGCGACATCCCGGCCTTGTCGCGTTCCGGGGCGGTCCGGTTCATCAACGAACTTCGTGCCTGGGTCGAGGTCGAGAATGGCTTGATCGTCGGCCACGGGCATTCGGGCCGGGGCTGGATTGGCAAGACCAAATTGGGGTTCGGCTCGCGCAAAATTCTCTTTTCGGCGATCGGCATGCCCGATATCCGCTCGGAGCCGGAAGCCGGCAAGCTGTCCGTTCGCTTCGTCCAGACCAGTGGCGGACGCGTCGCGATGCCGCTGCCCCGCAAGCTCAACCGCCCCCCGTTCGTGCAGATCGTGCCACCGCTCGTTTGGACCACACTTGCGCTCACGATCC
This sequence comes from Candidatus Dormiibacterota bacterium, assembly GCA_035544955.1. Classification (NCBI taxonomy): domain Bacteria; kingdom Bacillati; phylum Candidatus Dormiibacterota; species Candidatus Dormiibacterota bacterium. The sequence goes on along the minus strand of DASZZN010000005.1, from coordinate 96,366 downwards.
ACGCCGATGGTTCGTCGAAGGCCGATGTCGTCGGCGCCAGTCCCTTCCCGAGGCATTGGATCTATGACGATGCCGGCCGCCTGGCGAACAAAGTGGCGGTCACCGATTTCAAGAGCTGGTCCGGCGATATCTTCGGCGAGCGCACGCCGTGGGGTGCCGAGGATTCGCCCGCCTTCGTGACCGAAGTCGAGACCGCGCTCGAACGCGAACTGTCCCAGACCATCATGCGGGGCGGTGCCAAGCCAAAGGTTCGGAAACTCAACCAGGGCGACGCGCTCGTCGAGCAGGGTCAATCCGGGGAGGAGCTGTTCCTGCTGCTCGACGGCGTCCTCTCGGTGGAGGTCGATGGAAAGGGCCTGGCCGAGGTCGGACCGGGCGCCATCCTCGGGGAGCGGGCATTGCTCGAAGGCGGAAGGCGAACCGCCACGCTGCGCGCGCTTACTCCCGCCCGCGTCGCGGTGGCCAGCGCTGATCAGATTTCACCCGACGCGCTCGCAGAGCTGGCGACGGGCCACCGCCGTGAGGAGGACGGCAGATGAGAACGGAAATTTACCGTCCCGCTTTGAAGGAGAGCACGGCGGGGACCCCCGCGGGATGGTCAAGGCTCCTTCTCTGGGCCGCGATCGCGGTCGCGATGCTGCAGGCCGTCGTTGGCATCGCCCATTTCGACCGGGAGGCGCTCGCCTTCGCCGTCCTGTTCGCGATTGGCGTGGTGATTCTTGCCAGGGCAAGGCAAAGACGCGGCGTCTACACGGCGGCCGTCATCGTCCTCGGCCTGCTCTTCACCGATGTCGCCTTCTGGATGATCACCGCCACCTGGAGCAACGCTCGCAATCACGAGCAGCTGCTCTACATCGTGGAGCCGCTGGCGCTTGCGTGCGCCTCGGTCGCCGGGCTTATCGCCGTCGCCGGCCGGCTTCTCGACCGCCGGCAGCGGGCGGCGCAGAGCGCTGCGGCTGCGGTGACAATCGGGGCGATTGCGACCTTCGTCCTCTGCCTGGGTGCCGCCGCGGTCACCGGTTGGGGCAAGGAGCAGACGCAGGGGCCGAACGATCTGGCACTTCGGATCCATAACACCGCGTACTCCAGCGCGAGCATCACCGCAACCTCGCACCAGGTCACCCTCTACGTGACCAACGACGACCTCTTCTGGCACACGGTCACCATCGATCAGCTCGCCGTCGAGCTGCCGCTACCGGTCGGGAGCCACCGGCGCATCACGTTCACAGCGCCGTCCGGCACCTACACGTTCTACTGCCGGATCCCCGGGCATCGTCAGGCCGGGATGGTCGGCACGATCACGATCCCGTAGCGTTTGCCGGACCTTCCACGGCTGTTCGCAGCGGTACCGCTCCGGAGACGGTCGTGCCGTGGCCCGGCGAGGAATCGACCCGCAGCGTGCCGCCTACGGCGCCAACGCGGTCCATCATGTTCGTCATGCCGGCGCCACGCGCCTGCGTCGAGAGATCAAAGCCGGCACCGGTGTCCTGAACGTCAAACAGCAGGGTGTCATTCTCCTGCCGGATCCCAACCGTTGCCGTGGCGCCCTCGCCGGCGTATTTGCCGGCATTCTGCAACGCCTCCAGGCAGCAGAAGTAGACGGCCGCTTCCAGCTCGGCAGGGTAGCGACCAATACCGTCCGCGTGCACTTGCGTCGGAATGACCGCCCGGCGCGCCGCGGCCACCATCGCGGCACCGAGTCCCTCGCTGGCGAGCAACGGCGGATAGATACCGTGCGCGAGCGTGCGCAGCTCATCGAGCGCTTTCGAGATATCCTGGCCGAGCTCCTCAAGTAGCTGGGCGGCTCGCTTCGGGTCACGGTCGTTCAGCTGGCGGGCCAGGCGCGCCTTCACAGAAATCGCGACCAGATACTGCTGCACCCCGTCGTGGATGTCGCGTTCGATCCGCCGACGCTCGGCGTCAGCAGCCACCACGACGCGAGCCCGTGACGCCTCCAGCGCCTCGGCGTGCTGCCGCAGATCCTCGAGCGTGGCCTCGAGCGCCGAGTCGAGGCGGGCGTTGTTGATCGCCACCCCGACTTCGCGGGCGAGCTCTTTGAGGGTCGCATCGGCCTCAGCCGGCAACGCCGGCGCGCCCGATCGGCGCTCCGCCACGATCAGCCCCAGCAGGTGGCCGGTGTGGCTCACCGGCGCAATGCGGATCGCTGCCCCATTTCTCCCCGCGAGCACTGCCGGCAGCCAGACTTTCGCCCAGGCGATCCCCGAGACCGGCGCGTGAGCGACGATCGACTCTTCAGATCCGGTCAGCGGAAAACGTGCCGGTCCCCGCTCGGGATCGGAGATCGTGCGTTCGAGCGCTCCCCCGGACGCGGTCCAGACTTCGGCGGCGTCCAGCCCGAGGTTGCGACGAAGGGACTCGGTCATGTCGCGCAGGACTTCGTTCAACGGGATCGTGCGATCGAGGCGGCTGGCGAAACTGCTTCGCACGAAGCCGATCGCACCGAGGCGCGCCGCATCACGGCGCTGCCCGCGAACGGCGGTGACGGCGACGTAGCCGACGGTCGCGAGCGCCATTGCCGCCAGGATGGCCCCGAGGAGCAGCGTCCCGGTGTCGAGCTGGGGCATCTCAGCCCACGGCGCGGAGCGCCTCGGCGGGCCGGAGCCGGGCGGCGCGCAGGGCGGGCAGGAAAGTTACGAGGAGGACGGCGGCGTAGACGAGCCCCACCGTCAGGAAAAATCCACCGCCATCGAGCCTGAAGGGCGCGTCCGGAGACAGTTTGGTGAAGAGCGCCCCTCCAAGCCCATAGGCAACAGCCAGGCCGACGGCAAGCCCAGCGCTAGCGATCAGCGCCGTTTCGATCAGCATGCCGGTGAGGACCTGCGGCGGTTGGAAGCCAATCGCGCGCAGGACACCGATTGCCCGGCGACGCTCGATGACGGCTCGCAGCGCGACTGCGCCCAGGCCCAGGATGCCGACCAGGAGTCCGACCCGCATCAGAAGGACGAAGAAATCGAGGACGCCTCGGCTGGCGGCGTACTGCTCCTCCACCAACTGGAGCGCCGGGCTTGCCTCGGCTCCTTGCGCCAGCAGCGCCCGCTGTACATCGCGGGCAAGGCCCTGCGGCGTGGTGCCGGGGGCGGTCTTCAACAGCAGCGTCGCGCCCGGCGTGGAGCCTGCCAGTGATGCGAGCGCCCGCCGCGAACCGGTCAGTCCCGGCAGAATCCCTGGTGCCCCATTGCCCACGGTGGGGAGCTGCGCGACGACCTTGAACCGCAATGTCCCCTGGCCAGTCGTCAGGTAGGCCACCGAGCCAACCGGCTCTGGTGACGCCACCAACTCGGGGTCGTTGCTGATGGCGGCCCAGGCCGCCGCGTCGTTCTGGAAGCGGTGGTCGCGATCGATGAGGGGCATGATGCCGCCGGCGAGCTGCTCCTGGCTCAACCCGTTGACCGTGACCGCTTCCTGGTGCCAGTCGACCGCGCCCCTGAAGTCCGCAAAGGTCCACTTAACCGGCCCCAGGAAGGTGCGATTGGAGACGCTCTCCTGCCGCGCCACCTTCGGCGCGAGTTCCGCCGGCAGCGCGAGCTCATTTGTCCCCACCACGGTCGCCCGGACATCCCACCCACCTGTGCTGGCTGGTAAATCGCGCTCTGCGCCGCTCACTGCGGCCTGGCTGATGGTCAGCACGGCCGTAACGATCGAGAAGGCCGCGATGACAAGGCCGGTGCGCAGCGGGCGGCGCGACGAGTAAGCCAGCGCGGGTCGCAGCGTTGCCCGCAGCCAACCAGAAAGGAGGCCAAGGACCCCGCCGACCTTTTCCAGCAAGCCGAGGTTCGACGCCACCAGCACGGAGAGGCCCACGACCGAAACGACTAGCGCTCCCGCAAGGGGCCCCGTCCCCTGGGCTGCCGATATCGTGCGGCTGACGATCCACCAGTACGCGATCGCCCACGCGGCGGCCGCCAGACCAGCGCCCGAGAAACGGATGCGGTCCGAGACCCGACCCCGGAGCAGCCCCGAAACGGCGGCGATCACGAGCGCGCCACCCGACACGCGGAGGAAAGGGTTGCCGAACGCGACCGCGGCCAGCCCGCCGAGCCCGATCAGCGCCAGTACCGCCAGCCGCCGTTGCGACGAGCGCCTCGGTCGCTGCGGCTCGGGCAGGTCGCGGATCGCTGCCGAGATGGCCATCGAAGACGTGCCGATGGAAACGATGAGCACCGTGACCAGGTTGATCAGTGCGGCGGCGGCGACCGATCCGAAGAGCGACCCGGGCACCACCGAAAGGACGAACCCGGTACCTTCTGAGTTCTGCGGGTGCGAGACGATCAGCGCCCCCAGCGCCAGGCCGACCGGGACCCCCACCAGGGCCGCGGCCAGGCTGTAGAGCGCTCCCTCCGTTAGAGAAAGCTGGACCAGCCCGCCACGGGTCAGGCCGAGGGCGCGTAGAACGGCGAGCCGCGGGCGCCGTTCCTCCGCCAGCATCACCGCCAGGTTCGCAACCATGGCGGTTGCAGCCAGCGCCACGATGACCCCCAAGGACGTGAGGAAGCCCCGTGACGCGTTCTGCATTTGGCTGGCGAGCTCCAGCGCCCCACGCTTGGTCTCCAGCACCTGCACGCCGTCGCCGGCGACGGCCGCCCGGACCAGCGGCGCGAGCTGGCGGCCCGCTGCCACCTCAGCATCACCGTCGCCCCGTGCGGACACACGGACAAGGTTGATGCGATCTGACCCGACCAGACGCTGGATCGTCGGCAGCGACCCAAAGGCTGATCGCCGGTTGCCGTAGGCGCCCGCGCCCTGTCGCTGGATAATCCCGGCGACCGTGGCCAGCTGAGGTGACGGCCCACTTGCCTGGACGCTGAGATGGTCACCCAGGCGGGCGCCGATGTCGTCGGCAAGGGCCTGCGTCAAAAAAACACCACCGGTGGCGAGTTCGTCGCCATAGGTTGATCGGCCGTCGGCGAGAACGAATGGATCGAAACGGCGCTGGACCCCGATGTCGAAGCCGGTGAGCTGAATGCCCGGCTTCCCGAGGTTCCGGTCGACGTCCACCACAGAGCCCGACACGACTACGGTGCTCTGGAAGGCCGCGGCGGAGCTCAGCGACGGATCGGTAGTCAGCCTCTGGGTCAACGCCGGATCAAACAACGTTCCGCCGGCGGTAACCTCGATGTCGTCCCGTCCCCAACTGCGAACAGCCGAGGCGCGGTTGTACTCGTACATGCTGTCGCTGATCACCTGGATCAGGAAGATCGAGGCCCCGGCGATCATCAGCCCGCCCACGACCACCGCAGTCTGGCCCGGCCGGCGAACGGCCTCCCGCAAGGCGATCCGGCCCACCAGCGGGCGGCGCCAGATGATGAGCGCCAGCGCGCCGTAGCTCAGCAGGAAGATCGCAACCAGCAACGTGAGGAAGTTCATTGCCGCTCCCCTACTCCTGCAGCCGCAGCGCCTGTGCCGGCGGCGTTCGCGCCGCCGCCAGCGCCGCACCGAACGTGGCCAGGAGCACGGCCGCGTAGATCAACGCCAGCGTGCCGGCCAGGCTCGCGAGGTCGAGGCTGAAGGGCCCGGTCGAGCTGGTGCCGTTCAGATAGACGTAACCGGCGGCGAGGCCCGTGACGATCCCAACCGCAACCCCGACGGTCGTCGTCAGGGTCGCCTCTGTCATGATCCCCGCGACCACCTCGCCACGGCGATACCCAAGCGCCCGCAGGACGCCGATGGCACGCCGTCGCTGCACCACCGCGCGGAAGGCGAGGATCGCCAGGGAAAGAATGCCGATCACCATGCCCATCCGCATGAAGAGGATCGGGACCGACGCGAAGAGTTCAAAGGAGACAGCCCGCTGCCGCAGCAGGTCGGCGATGGCGGTCACCTCGGCACCCGACGGCAGGAGCGCCTGACGCAGCTGAACGGCCAGGACGTGCGGATCCACACCCGGTTTCGCCTTGATCAGGACGGTGGTGCCAAGCGGAAGATTCCCGAACGGCGCGAGTGCCTGGGGCGAGCCGATGATCCCGTCGAGGATCGGGTCGCCGAAGTCGCCCGCAACATACCTGGTCACCAATCCTTGCGGACCGACGAAGGTGAGCCGGACATCAGTATTGAAGCGTGTCCAGAAGACCCAGCCCGGATCGTTTTGCACGCTGCGCCATGCCGCCGCATCGTTTGGAAATTGCGGCACACGGTTGGTCATGTCCCTCCCCATCGGCGGACTGCTGACCAGCTCCGGCGTCACTTCGTACAAGGACATGCGCTCCTGGTGCCAGAGGGCTGGGGTCCCCACCGGCGAGCTCACCTGCACCGGACCCAGATACGAACGGGTCGGGACGGACAGCGAGGTCGCCACCTGACCTTGGAGCGCCGCTGGCAAAACCATCGAGCGCTGGGCCGGCATGAAGATGCTGATGTCATACGGGGCGCGCGCATCGGACTGCCGCGTCTGATTCGTGAAATCGGCGATCAAGATGTTGTAGATCACGATGACCGACAGGAGCATGGCCATCGTGCCGACCGTGAGGCTCGCCCGCACCGGCCCGCGAACCAGATAGGCGAGCGCCAGTCGCAGCGTCGCGCGAAGCCGCCCTGATGCGCCTCCGGCCACGGAGGCGGCGCTCTCGAGGAGGCGCACGTTGCTGACGACGGCAAGCGACAAGCCGAGGGCGGTCACGGGAATGGCAACGAACAGCTCGAAGCCTCCCGATTGCGACGTCGAGGTCGAGTAGGAAATGGTCAGGCTGGTCAGGGCCCAGGCGGCCAGGGCCAGCCCCGCCGCGGTCAGACGAGCTCGGTCCGGGACACGGCCGCGCATGGCGAGCGCCGCAAACGTGATGAGCCCGGTGCCACCGAGGAGGCGCAGAGGCGCGCCAGGGAACTCAGGCAATGGATTGAACAATGCGATCAGCGCGACAAGCGCGACACCGAAGGTACGCAGGCGCGACGGCAGCGAACTGCGGTTGACATTCTTTGGGTCCGGCAGATCGCGGATGGCAGCCGCGATCGTCATGTCGGACCGAAGGACGGCGGCGAGAATCACGGCCGCCAGTGTGACCGCGGCGCCGGCTGTGATCGCCAGCGCCAGCGCGCTCGGTCTGACCGACAACTGAACGAGCAGGTCGCGGCCGACGGCGATACCAGCCCCGGCGCCCACACCACCGGTTCCCCGCACCGTCGCGGCGACCAACACCCAGCTGACCAGCAGCCCGGGCACGATCCCGAGCACGGCAGCAACGAGGCTGTACAGCGCACCCTCCGTGCAGAGAGCCACAATCAAGCCGAGCCGGGAAAGGCCAAGCGCGCGGAGGACAGCGAGCCGCGGGCGGCGCTCCTCGACGAGCGTGGCCATCAGGTTCACCACGAGAACGAGGCCGGCGAGTAGCACGATGATGCTCAACACCCCCGTGAAACCGCCCGTGGCATTGCCAGGATCCTGCTTCTGCCGCGCTGCGGTGATGTCCTCGGCCTTCGCTTCTCGTACCTGGAGCTGCGATGCCCCGGGTAGCCGCGTCAGCGCAGCGGCCACGGTCGGGACGAGCCTGTGGCCGGCATCCAGCTCCGGCTGGCCAGAGCCGGGCGCTGCGATGCGAATGATGTTGACCTGGTGCGTGCCGATGACGCCTGCCACCGTCTCGAGCGGCGCGAAGACCGCCGGACGTAGACCATATGAACCTGGTCCGACGGGTGCGAGAACGCCCGCCACCACGACGGCGCCGGTCATTGCCTCGCCAGTACGCTGTCCGATCGAGACGCGAAGGTGGTCGCCAACCCTGGCGCCGGTCGCCGTGGCGAGCGATTGGCCGATGAAGACCTCTGCCGCCTGCAGGTTTTCGCCGGAGGTCTCTGCCCCATCAACGAGACGAAAGCTGCCGAAGGCCGGCTGGGTCGCGGGATCGAAGCCGATCACGCGGACGAACGCGTCGCTCGACCCACGGTCTATGTTGGCAACGGAGCCAACCAGCTCAACGCCGGCCTGGACGCCAGCCGCCGATTGGCGCACCTGCGGATCGTTCGCCAGCGTTTGCGCGATCGTCGGGTCGAAGTAGCCGTTGTCGGGCGCGCTCACCGTCAGGTCGACCCGGCCCCATGACTGAAACGCTCCGGCGGTTAATGAGTCGTCGGCCGAATTCTGCATCACCTCGGAGACGAGGATGGCTCCCGACCCGATCATCAGTCCGGCCACGACTAGCGCCGACTGCCACGGCCGGCGAGTGGCTTCACGAATCGCAATCCGGGCAAACAGCGGACGGCGGAACGCGATCAGGATGAGGATCCCGTAGGCGACAACGAACAGCCCCCCGAAAAGGAGGAGGGGCCCTTTCATCGGATCAGCTGGTCGGAGCCGTCGACCGTGCTGGCTGCGGCGGCACCTCGACGCGGCCGTCCCGCATCCGCACCGTCCGCTGCGCCCTGGCCGCAACGGCCGGATTGTGCGTGACCAGCACCATGGTCTGGCCTTCTTTGTTGAGCCGGACCAACAGCTCGACGACGACCTCCGTCCCCTCGGTATCGAGGTTGCCGGTGGGCTCGTCGGCCCAGACGATGGCCGGCTGATGCACCAGCGCCCGGGCGACCGCGACTCGCTGTTGCTCACCACCCGATAGCATGTCGGGGCGGTGCTTGGCGCGGTCAGCGAGGCCGAGCGTTTCCAGCATCGCCATCGCCTGCTCGCGCGCCGGCCGCGGCCGCTGCCCGAGCAGGAGGAGCGGAATCTCTACGTTCTCGACCGCGGTCAGCACCGGCAGCAGGTTGAACGCCTGGAAGACGAAGCCCATGTGGCGCGCGCGATACCCCGTGCGGGCGTTGTCGGACAGCTTTTCCAGATCAGAGCCGTCGACCAGGATCTGGCCACCATCGATCCGCTCCAGCCCCGAGAGGCAGTTCAGGAGGGTCGTCTTGCCCGACCCCGACGGCCCCACCACGGCGACCATCTCGCCGCGGCCCACCTCGAAGTCCACGCCGCGAAGCGCCTCGACCTCGGTCCCGCTCCGGTAGACCTTGCGGACCCGGCGCGCCGTCACGATTGCCTGGTCGGGGACCTCGGCCTTCAAAACCTCAGGCTCTTCCGTTTCGATCATGTTTCCCTTCCCCTCCGGTATCGAGAGGGTAGCCGCCACCCGGCGGGTTGTCCATAGCTGGTTGGCTCATTCGTGCACCCGCATTCTGGCGCACCACGAGGGCCGCGTCGCCGGTGCCTGCCCCCAAATCAGGGGGAAGCTAGCCCTACCGGAATTCGCCCCTCGATCGTGGTCCCGCCGCCAGGCGTGCTACGGACCTCGAGCGAGCCAGCGAGCGCCTCCATTCGGTCCCTCATGTTCTGGAGGCCGGAGCCCTGGGGAACCGTCATGGCATCGAAGCCCTTGCCGTCGTCCTCGACGCGGAAGGCGAGATCGGCTTCTTCCGTCCACAGCCGCAGACGGACGCGGTGGGCCTGCGCGTACTTGGCTACGTTTTGAAGCGCTTCGAGACAGCAGAAGTACACCGCGGCCTCGGCCTCGCGCGGCTGGCGCGATACGTCGTCGACCTCCAGGTCGACGGGGACGGTGCTGCGGCGGATCTGCCCGCGCAGTGCGGCCTCGAGGCCATCCGACGCCAGGAGTGGCGGATAGATACCTCGGGCGAGGTCGCGCATGGTGTCGATGGCGGCGTCAGCGTCCTGCTTAAGCTGCGTAATCAGGGCGCGGACCTTGGTTTCGGGCTGGGCCGCCGCCTCCGCAAGCCCGAGCTTGATTTTGAGGGCCACCAGGTGCTGCTGCGCCCCGTCGTGCAGGTCGCGCTCGAGCCGACGGCGCTCCTCGTCCTGGGCCGTCACGAGGCGCTGCCGGGACGCCCGAAGGTCGTCGAGCCTTGCGAGCAGTTCCTGGTTCAGGCCAACGTTCTTCAGCACCAGGCCGGCCTGGCCGGCGAGATCCGTGACCAGCTTCTGCTCGACGTTGTTCATGGTCCCGCCTCGTTTCTTGCTGACCGCCAGGGCGCCGAGCAACTCTCCCGCGTGACTGACCGGGACGACCGTGTCGCGTTGCATGTCGGGCAGGGCGCCATTTTGCATGACCAGCGGCATGAGCGGCTCGGCCGGTTGCGGTGAAGAGGAGGCGAGCAAGAGCCGCTGCCCTGCCCGGACCCAGACCTCGGCTCGCTCCGCACCGGTGCCCTGCGCCAGGATTCGTGCCATGCGTTCGAGGATGTCTTCGTGCGAGTACGTCGCTGAGAGATGCTCACTGAACTGCGAGAGCACCTCGTAGGGCGTCGCCCGCGTCCCGTAAACGAACCGGTTGGCAAGGCGCTGAGCTCGGTGACGCAGTGGCTGGAACGCGAGCGCAATGACGGCGGTTGCGACCAATGAGAGCAAGAACCGTTGATTGCTTCCAATCAGCGCCCCGATGCCAACGACGAGCAGGACGTACACAGCTGTGATGACGGCCGCGAGTCCCCCGAACACGAGCGCCTTGTTGATGATGACGTCGATGTCATAGAGGCGGTAGCGTAAGACCGCGATCCCGATCGCCACGGGCAGGGTCGCGGCGGCCAAGGGGAGCAGCGGCGCATTCTGGAGTTGCGGGAACAACGACTGAGCGATGAAAGATCCAAGCACCAGCAAAACCGCGGCGAGCAACCATTTGATCTGCTGTCGCTCTCGTTCGTCGCCCCGGCGAAAGCGAAGGATGAGCGAGGCGGTCGCCAACACGGAAGTCGCAAAGAAGGTGACGCCAAATGGGACTTGAAGCGAGCTGTTGAGGAATCCCGCCACTGCCTTGACCCCCATCGGGTTCGGAAGCGGGGCCGTCGCCGTCGGATCGAGCGAGGCGATGACTACCAGAAGCACCGGGATCGCGGCCAGCCATAGAACGAAGAACCAGCGGCGGCTCAAGAGGGTTCCGGTCGGGAACACCAACGGGAGCACGACAAGAAGCTGCGTGAAGAGAAAGATCCAGACCACTTGACCAAGCCAGGCCACCCAGAGCGCGGCCGGTAGCAGACCAGGATGCACATAAACGGCGACGCCGACGTACAGACGAGGGACGTCGATAAAAATCGCATTCAGTGCGATTGCCAGCAACAACCATCCGATGCGGTTGGACGGACGGCGCCAGGCAAGAAGAGCGCCGACGCTGCTCATGGCGAGGATCGCTACGAAGCCGGCGACCGACGAAGCGTTCGGCCGAAATGTGGCCGGTGCGCTGCGCCAGTCGAAGCCGAAGGTGAGGAATAACTGAAACACCAGCAGAGCCATCAGCACGACCCAGAGCAAAGCTGGCACGACGAACGACCGGCGGAGCGTGGGTGTCGTGCCTCGGCGAACGGCGATCGTCATTGGTCAGGCGGGCGTCAGCGCGGCGACCCGGTAAGCCTGGACCGGCGCGTGCCGTCCTTTGACCTGGGCCAGCGGCAGGGCATCGGCGTCGACCGAGCCATCCAACGCGCGATAGGTGGCGTCGCTCAGCACCGTTTCGCCACCCTTGGCGAACTGTTGCAAACGCTGGCAGAGGTTGACGCTGTCGCCGACCACCGAATACTCGAGTCGCTCCTCCGACCCGAGGAGCGCCGCCGCCACCTGCCCCGTGGACAGGCCGATCCCGAGTTGAAATGCCGGCAGCCGCTCCCCGGCCCAGCGCGCGTTGACCTCCGCCTGCGCCTCGTGCATGGCGTGGGCGGCAGCAAGCGCTCGCTGCGCATGATCCTGTTCCGGGATCGGGGCGCCGAAGACCGCCATCACCGAATCGCCGACGAATTGCATCACGGTGCCACTCTGCGCCAGGATCGCACGATTCATCTCGGCACGATGCTCGTTGAGCTGGCGGGCCAGGACGGTTGGGTCGGCGTCCTCCGCGATCGTCGAGTAGCCCCGAATGTCCGACATCAGGACGGTGACCGTGAGGGTCTCGGTTCCGCTTATGTTGCGACCCTCGCGGCGCAGTTTCTCCGCGATCCCGGTGGGGAGAAGCCGGCTCAGGCTCTCACCCTGCTCCTCCCGGTCGACGATCGCCTGGTGCAGCAGCTTCAGCCGCCGCAGCGCGCCGGCCGCGCCGCTGCTGGCGGCCTGCGCCAGCTTGAGGAACAGCTTCTGGATCGCGTCGTCGACGTCGGCCGGCGTCGTCCCGTGGGCAACCGCGATCGCTTTCATCGGCCGACCTTCGGCGAGCTCCTGGAGCAACTCCTCTTCCTCCGATGAAAGGTCCGTACCCTGGCTCGCCGGGCGTACGAGCGCCTCGACGATCCGCGGGTCAAGCATCGAGCCGCCGGTCGTGACCGCCCGGATTGCGCGGAACAACTGGTCCCCTTCGGCGACTCGATCTTTCAGGAGGTAGGCGTAGCCGGCAGCCCCTTCGCTCAGCAGCGAGATTGCGTAATCGGGTTCGTCATATTGCGACAGCACTACGATCCCGGTCCCCGGGTGGCGCTTGCGCACCTGCTTGGCCGCCTCGATTCCTTCACGCTGGAAGGTCGGCGGCATCCGGATATCGGTCACGACCACCTGCGGCGCGGCTTGCTCGGCGCCGGCGACGAGTCCGTCGTAGTCACCGGCGACCCCCACGACCTCCATGTCCGGAGCGCTGCCGATCAACGCTCGCACCCCCTCCCGGACGATCAAGTTGTCGTCCGCTAGGAATACCGTGATCCTGGGCTCAGGCATGCCCCCCTATTTGAGCCTGCGGAGCCAGATCGGTCAAGGGAGGTAGCTACGAGGTTCCATTTCGTACTGACCACCTCTTCGCGACGGCCTGTAACCCGTACACTCCCCTTCGGTGCGTTTGTTCGTTTGCGGAGTGCGAGGTTCGACGCCATCGCCGGGGCCTGCGTTCGTGCGCTATGGAGGCAATACCTCCTGCATCGCGCTCGCCCACGATAAGCAAGCGCCAACCCTGGTGCTCGACGCCGGCACCGGCCTGCAGCGGCTGACCCCCCTGCTTGACGGTCGCCCGTTTCGAGGCTCGATCCTGCTCGGGCACCTGCACTGGGACCACACCCATGGAATCCCGTTCTTTGCCGCCGGCGACCGTCCCGACGCCGAGGTCACACTCGTGATGCCGGCGCAGGGTGATCCGGCCAATGTGCTGGCGCGGGTCATGTCGCCGCCCCACTTCCCGATAAAACCGGCGGAGCTCCGCGGCAAATGGCGCTTCCTCGGAATCCAGGAAGGCCCTCGGGCTGTCGAGGGATTCGACGTCGTCGCCCGCGAGATCCCGCATAAGGGCGGCCTGACCTATGGGTACCGGGTGACCGGCGCCGGAGCGACCATCGCCTACCTCTCGGACCACAGCCCGATCGCGTTCGGGCCCGGACCGGCCGGGCTGGGCGCCTATCATCCCGCCGCGATAGCCCTGGCACGGGGGGCGGACCTCCTGATCCATGACGCGCAGCTAACAAAGGCCCAGTTCCCGACGCTCTCGCCGTTTGGGCACTCGGCCGTGGACTACGCCGTCGGCCTTGCCGAAGCGGCCGGCGTCAAGCGGCTGCTCCTGTTTCACCATGACCCGGCGCGGACCGACGACCAGATCGATGCGATCGTCGCGGCCCATCGCGGCAATGCCATCCCGGTCGAAGCCGCCGCGGAGGGCACTGTCATCGACCTTGGCTGACGGCCAGGTCGACGCCGTCGTCATCGGGGCCGGACCGAACGGGCTCGCGGCGGCCATCGTCCTCGCTGGCGCCGGCAAGAAGGTCCGTGTGCTCGAGGCGGAAGCAACCATCGGCGGTGGTACGCGATCGGAGGCGCTGACGCTTCCCGGTTTCATTCACGACGTCTGCTCATCGGTCCTGCCGCTGGCGCACGCGTCGCCTTTTTTCCGCACGCTGCCGCTGGCGGAGCACGGGCTGACGTACGACCATCCGGCGATCCCGCTGGCCCACCCGCTCGATGATGGCTCGGCGGCAGTGCTCGATCGGTCGGTTGACGTGACGGCGAGCGGGCTGGGCGGGGACGGCGCGGCCTACCGCCGCCTGATGGAACCGATCGTCCGGCACGCAGACCTCTTAACGAGGCAGTTCCTAGGTCCCCCGCGCCCGTCGCTGCACCTGGTGACGCTGGCGCGCTTTGGCATTCCGGCGCTGCGTTCAGCGGCGGCGCTGGCCGCCAGCCGCTTCCGGACCGCGCACGCGCGCGCGCTCTTCGCGGGACTAGGGGCGCACTCGATGCTGTCGCTCCGCCGGCCCGCAACCGCGTCGTTCGGCCTGGTCCTCGCCGCGGCGGGCCATGCTTACGGGTGGCCGTTTGCCCATGGTGGCTCGCAACGCGTCGCCGACGCGCTCGTCGCCCTACTCCGAGCCCGAGGCGTGACGATCGACACTGATTGCCGCGTGGACGGCATGGCCCAGGTTTCAGGCAGTCGGGTTGTGCTATTCGACCTGACACCACGCCAGGTGCTTCCGATCGCGAGCGGCCAGTGGCCGGACGGCTTCAGCCGGCAGCTGCAACGGTTTCGCTATGGGCCGGGCGTGTTCAAGGTCGACTGGGCGCTCGAGGGCCCCATCCCCTGGCGCGCCGAGGCCTGCCGGCGGGCCGGCACCGTCCACGTTGGCGGCGCGTTCGACGAGGTGGTGGCGGCCGAGGACGCGGTGGCCGCGGGCGACGTGGCGGAGCGGCCATTCGTGATCCTCGCCCAGCCCACGATGGCCGACCCGACGCGCGCCCCGGCCGGCAAGCATGTCGGTTGGGCCTATTGCCATGTTCCCAACGGATCGACCGTCGACATGCGCGAGCGGATCGAGGCGCAGGTCGAGCGGTTCGCCCCCGGTTTCACGTCCCGGATCCTCGCTCGTCACGTCATGGGTCCGGCCGACGTCGAACGACACAACGCGAACAACGTCGGTGGCGACATCAACGGCGGCATCGCCGACCTGCGGCAGCTCTTCATCCGTCCAACGCCGCGCCTGTACGCCACACCGAACCGGCAGCTGTATCTGTGCTCGGCCTCGACGCCGCCGGGCGGCGGCGTGCACGGGATGTGCGGCTACTTCGGGGCGCGCAAAGCGCTCGAACGGGCCCGCTGGTCATGAGCCGAAAGAGGGTCCTGATCCTCGGTGGCGGTCATGCGGGCGTCCGATGCGCCCGCGAGCTGATCAAACACCGGCGGACCGGCGACGAGATCGACATCACCATCGTCAGCCGGGAGAACGTCGAGGTCTGGCATGGGTTGATGCCCCAGATCGTCTCCGGCGTGCTGCAGGCGCAGCACGTGCTCATCCCGCTCCGCGAGATCCTTCCCGGCGTCACGATCTACACGCGAGAGATCGAATCGATCGACCCGGTCAACCGGCGAGCCACGCTCAGCCTCGATGGCGAGGGGGACGAGGTGGTGCTGGACGCGGACTATCTCGTCATCGCCCTCGGTTCGGTCACCGACCTCTCGCGATTCCCTGGCTTGACCGAGCACGCGCTGCAAACCAAGACGATCGGTGACTTCATCCATCTGCGCAACCACCTGATCGAGATGCTGGAGGCGGCCAGCGTGACAACCGACGCCGCCGAGCGACAGCGACGATTGACCTTCGTGATCGCCGGCGCGGGCTACGCCGGAGTGGAGATCGCGTCCGAGGCAAATGAGTTCCTGCGAGCCTCCCTCCGCTCCTATCCGATGATCTCGCCGTCCGAGCTGCGCATCATCACGGTGGACATCCTCACTCGTGTTCTTCCCACCTTCAACGATGGGCTCGCCCAACGCGTACTCGACCGAATGCGGCAACGCGGCATCGAGCTCCGGCTCGGCGTCGGCATCAAGGACGCGACGGCGAGCGCGATCGTGCTGGCCGACGGTTCGCGGATCGAGACGCGCAGCATCATCGCCACCGTCGGCATCGGGACAAATCCCCTGGTGAGGACCATGCCGCTCGAGCTGCAGCGTGGACGCATCCCCTGCGACCCGTTCTGTCGAGTCCCGAGTTGGCCGGGTGTGTATGCCGTCGGGGACAACGCCGCGGTCCCCGACCCCGGCAGTGGCCAACCCTACGGCGCGATGGTCATGGTCGCGTTCGGCGAGGGGTCACAGGCTGCGCGCAACATCGTGGCCGATGTGCGCGGCCAGCCACTGGAGCCATGCCACCCGGCGCGCTTCGGTGAGGTGGCATTGCTTAGCCGTCGCTATGGTGTCGCGCAGGTCCGAGGGATCGCGTTGCATGGATGGCCCGCGTCGGTCGTCTCCCGCGGACTGTTCCTCTCCTTCATGCCGACCTGGCGTCGGCGGCTCGCCCTGGCGCTGCACTGGATGGGCAGCGCCGTGTTACCCGACCACCTGACGCCGCTGCCGCTCGGTCGTAGCAATACCGTCATCCCGATGCGGTTCGGCGCGGGCGAGTTGATCGTGCGCGAAGGCGACATGAGCGGGCGCTTCTACATCATCACCTCAGGCCAGGTAGAGGTCGTGCAGCAAGTCGACGGCAAGGAGCGCCTGATCCGCCGGCTCGGCCCGGGCGACCACTTCGGCGAGATCGCGCTGCTCGGCAACCGGCGACGGACGGCGACCGTGCGGACCGTGACCGACACCAGCGTGTTGAGCCTGGCCCGGCAGGATTTCGCTGCCCTGGTTGAACACCTGCCCGCGCTGCAGGATGCGCTGGGACCGCCCGACGACCTGAAGTAGTCACCACTCCTGACACCTGCTAAGTTCTTCAGTGAGCCAGACGCCAAGATGACCGGGAAAACCCTCCTCGAGCTGCAACTCACGGGTTCCTTGAACATCTTGCGGGACCGGCTGGCGTCGGTCACTGACCAGGAATGGATTGCTCGCGAGATTCCAGGAACCAGCCTGCCCGGTTTTACCTTTTGGCATGCGGCGCGGATCATCGACTGGGGCATTCACTGCGCGATTCAGGGTGTGCCCGAGGTCGCCGACCGGCCCCAATGGAGCGGGCTTCACGCGACCGAGCTCGCTTATGGGGCCGGTATCTCACAGCAGGAAGCCGACTCAGTCGCTCACTCCGTCAACCCTACAGACATGGTTGGATACATCGCTGAGGTCAGACAGGCCGCGCTGGGCTGGTTCGGGGATCTGAGCGACCAAGACCTGGACCGCGCGCCCGACCTCGAGGCCCACCAGCGGGTCAAGCCCCGCTATCTGACGCCTGAGGTCTGGAGCGAGGTGAGGGATCTCGCCGGACTTCCAACCTGGCAGATCCTCGCCCGCCCGTGTGTTTCACATATTCGGGTCCACGCCGGCGAGATTGATATCGTGCTTCAAAGCCTGCGGGCGAAAAAGACCGAGTAGGCGCCTCACCCGTCCCCTCCCCCCTTGTGGGGGGGAGGGTCGGGGTGGGGGTCGTCAACGCGAGTTAGCTCGCCTTGTTGGCGAATTCGTTCGTGAACGTCTCCGGGAGGTTGGCGTTCTTGCCCTTGAAGCTCGAGACAAAGTTCTGCTCGATACTCAAGACGGTCTGCGGCCCGGCGGCCGGCATCTTGCAGTCGGTCCCGAAGATGGACAGCTGGTTCTGGAGCGCCGACACATACAGGTCCTTGCTCGGAACTAGGTAGTCGGCCGGCATCTTGTCGGCGATCTCGGCCGCCGTGTGGGCCTTCATCCACTTCAGCGTCTTCACGTAGACGTTGACCAACCGCTGGGCGACGTCCTTGTGGCTGTTCACCCAGTCGTTTTTGGCGAAGATGCCGATGAATGGGTAGTCACCGCCAAGGGCCGCGCGGGTCGTCTCAGGCGTGCGGAGGTCGATCAGAACCTTCGCGTCGCCACTCTGCAGCAGCCGGGTGATGGTCGGCTCGGTCGTCATGCCGGCATCGATCTGACCGTTCTTGATGGCCGCGATGAACGTGTTGCCTGCGCCGACCGCCACGAAGGTTGCGTCGGATCCCTTGTAGCCGGCCTTCCCGAGGAGCGCCAGGCTGATCGTGTGTGTACCCGAGCCGATGTCGGTGACCCCCAGCTTTTTCCCCTTGAGGTCCGCGGCCGACTTGATGGAGCCGGCCTTGCTGCTCGCGACCATCTCCGCCTCACCCGGCGCGATGCCGAACTGGCAGATCGTCTCGATCTTTTTCCCCAGGGCGTTGAGCTCGATCGGATGGCTGTACGCGCCCGAGCCCGCGTCGACGTTGCCGGCGACGACCTCGAGCTCGGTCCCCTGTCCGGACCCCTCGTCCACCAGGGTGATGTTGATCTTCTGCTCGTCGAAGTAGCCGAGTTGCTTAGCGAGCATGTTCGGCAGATAAATCTGTTTGTTGAGTCCGCCGACCATCATCTTGAGGTCGACCGGCGTCATCGCGGCGGGCGAGCTGCCTCCGCCGGCGTTGTTCGCCGAACTTCCGCAGGCGCCGAGGACAACCATCGCCCCCGCCGCCAGAAACGCTTTACGACTGAGTCCGTGCATTGATCGTTTCTCCTCCCTAAATCGGTATTTCGCCGCTGACACGACTGGGTCGCCACTTGATGAGCCGGTTTTCGAGCGCGCTGATGAGCCCCTCCGCAATGAGCGCGAGGACAGCCAGCACGAACATGCCCGCGAACACGCCATTGACGTCGAAGGTGTGTCCGGCGTTGTAGATGAGTTGGCCGAGGCCCGCGGTTGCGCCGAACAGTTCCCCGACCACGGCGCCGACGATGGCGAGGCCGAAACTGATGTGGAGGCTGGCGAGAATCCAGGACAGGGCCGACGGGATGATGATCTCGGTCGTCAGGCGGCGGTTGTTGGCCCCGAGGATCCGTGCATTCGCGATCAGGTTGCGGTCCACCTCACGCACGCCCTGGAAGGCGTTGAAGAAGACGACGAAGAACACGAGCACCACGGCCGTCGCCGCTTTGCCCCAGAGTGACAAACCGAACATGATGGCGAAGAGTGAGCCGAGAACGACACGCGGGATGGCGTTCGCGGCCTTGATGAAGGGCGAGAGCGTTTCCGCCAGAAGCTCGATGCGGCCCAGCAGGATGCCGAAGACCACGCCCAGCGCCGAGCCGATGATGAAGCCCACGACCGCTTCCTCCATCGTCACGGCGGCCTGCAGCCAGAGCGGCCCCAGGGCTGTTCCGTCGGTGATCCAGGTCCACAACCGCTGCACCACGCCCGATGGCATGCCGACAAAGAAGGGGTCCACCCAGTTAAGGCGGGTCGATAGCTCCCAGCTGCCGATCCAGACCACCGCGAACGCCAGGCGCAGCGTGTAGACGATCACGCGCCGGCGGCGCGCGGCCCGTGCCCGGCGTGCCGTCAGCTCGGCATCGATCGGATTCGCCTCCACCGCTTGCAGAGGCGGGTTCGGGTTGGATCCGACCACGCTAGACCGCGGCAGCGTGCTTCTGACGCTCATAACTCACCAACACCTCGTCGCGCAGCTGACTCCAGATCGCCTCGTAGATCTGGGTGAATCGCGGCTGAAAGCGAATCTCGGCGACGTTCCTCGGCCGGGGCAGGTCGACCTCATAAGTACCCTTGACCGTTCCCGGACCGGCGGTGATAACAACCACCCGATCGGCGAGCGCAATCGCTTCCTCCAGGTCATGCGTAACGAAAACCACTGACGCCGACGTCGATGACCAGAGGGACAGCAGTTCGTTCTCCATCAGGCTCCGCGTCTGGACATCGAGGGCGGAGAACGGCTCGTCCATGAGTAGGATGCGTGGACCATTGATCAGGCTTTGCGCCAGACCAACCCGCTTGCGCATGCCGCCGGACAGCTGGTGCGGGTAGCGATCCTCGAAGCCGGCAAGCCCAACGCGAGTGATCCACTCCCTCGCCCGGACCCGGGCGTCGCGGCCCGCTGCACCGTGGTAACGGGGACCGGCCGCGACGTTCTCCAGGACGGTCTTCCAGGGGAAGACGGCATCGCTCTGAAAGACGTAACCGACGCCCTCGGTGATGCCCTTGACCGGGCGGCCCTCGACCCGAACCTCGCCGGCGCTGGCCAGCTCGAGGCCGGAAATCAGCGCCAGCGTCGTCGACTTCCCACAGCCGGTCGGCCCGACCACGGCGCAGAACTCGCCCGGCGCCACGTCCAGCGTCAGGTCGCGCAACGCCGTGTAGATGCCCCCTTTGGGCGTGGCGAAGCGCTTCGTGACGCCACGCAGCTCGATCGCCGGCCCGGCCATTGCCGCTACCGTAAATGGGCCGGACGGCCGCTGAATAGCCTTGCGGAGTTTGCGACCGTTGTGGTCGTTATGGTCGCTGCCGGCACTCGTGACGACGGGATACGATGAGGTCGGTGCGCCGACCTCGCCTCAGCCTGGCGTCGCAGATCCTCGTCTTCCAGCTCGCGATCGTACTGGGAGCGCTGATTATTGGCGCCGCCGCGTCTTACCTCAACGAAAGCCGGCAGCTCGATCAGCGCTACGAGCAGCGCTCGCTCACCATCGCGCAATCGGTAGCCGGCATGCCATCCGTGGGCGACGGACTCCGCGACTCGGATCCGTCCCGAACCCTACAGCCGCTCGCTGAGGGGATCCGTAAGGCGTCGGGCGCAAGCTTCGTCGTGATCGCCGGCGTGAATGGGGTCCGCTACTCCCACCCGAATTCGGCATTGATCGGCAAGCCGATCGATGAGGACTTCCGCACCGTCCTCGCCGGAAAGCCATGGAAGGGTGTCGAGCAGGGCACCCTCGGCCCGTCAGCGCGCGGAAAGGCACCGATCTTCGACGGGCAGGGCCGCGTCATCGGAATCGTGTCGGTCGGCTTCACCGAAGGAACACTTTCGCAGCAGCTCGCGGCTATGCTTCCGCAGCTTGTCCTGTACATGCTCGTGGCCCTCGCCCTCGGCGTCGCCGGATCAATCTTTCTTGCGCAGCGGCTCAAGCGGCAGACCTTCGGCCTGGAGCCGGGCGAGATCGCGGCGCTCCTCGAACAACGCGAGGCGAGCCTGCATGGGATCCGCGAAGGAACCGTCGCGACCGATATCGAAGGCCGCATCACGCTGATCAACGACGAGGCACGCCGACTGCTCCGGCTGTCCGCGGACAGCCAGGGACGGCCGCTCACGGAGGTTCTGCCTCCGGGGCGAGTCCGCGAACTGCTGACCGGTGAGATCACCGGCGCCGACGAGGTGGTGCTCGCCGCCGACCGTGTGCTGGTGGTGAGCAGGATGCCGGTCGTGGTGCGCGGGCGCACGATCGGACATGTCGCGACCTTCCGGGATCGCACCGAGCTCGAGAACCTGCTGCGCGAGCTGGACAATGCGCGCAGCGTGAGCGAGGCGTTGCGCGCACAGGCGCACGACTTCTCCAATCGGCTGCACACCATCGCGGGGATGATCGAGCTCGGACGCCAGGAGGAAGCGATCCAGCTGACGACCGAATCATCGAGCGTGTCGCAGGAACTCACCGAGTCGTTGCTCGAGCGGGTGGGCGACCCGGTGCTCGGCGCGCTCTTGCTCGGAAAGTCTGCCGTGGCCGCCGAGCGCGGCATCCAATTTCGGCTGTCGCCCGAGAGCCGCCTCGACGGCGACGCTGGTCACCCGCGCGACTTGATCACGGTGGTCGGAAACCTGATCGACAACGCGCTGGACGCGGCCGCCACCTCGTCGAACGGTGGCGCGCGCTGGGTTGAAGTCTCGATCCACAAGGCCGACGGCGACGTCGTGATCCAGGTGCACGATTCCGGCCCTGGGATCGGACCGGCTCACCTAGGGCAGATCTTCTCCGAGGGCTACACGACAAAGGTGGCGGATCCCGGCTCGCGCCGCGGACTCGGCCTCGCTCTCGTGCAGCAGGTCGCCGCGCGTCGCGGCGGTGAGGTCACCGTCGTCAACCAGGGTGGCGCCCTGTTTACCGTCCGACTGCCCCTTTTCACAAAACCGGTATCGGTGGCAACGCCTTGATCCGGACCCTGATCGTCGATGACGACTTCCGGGTAGCCGCCCTGCACCGCGCCTACGTCGAGAAGATGCCGGGCTTCACCGTCGTTGGGGAGGCCGGAACGGGTGGCGATGCGTTGCGACTGATCACACAAGTCAAACCCGACCTCGTCCTGCTCGACATCTATCTGCCAGACATCTCGGGACTGGACGTGATGCGCACCATCCGCGAAGGCGGCGCGTCTCGCGTCGACGTGATCGCCATTACGGCCGCCCGCGACGTGGAGAGTCTGCGGGCCGCGATGCACGGCGGTGTCGTCCACTACCTGATCAAGCCGTTTCGATTCGCCGCTCTCGAGGAGAAGCTGCGCAGCTACGCCGCGATGCACCAGCGGCTCAAGCAACTCTCAGAGGCGGATCAGCACGCGGTCGACACGCTTTACACGATCCTCAGGCACGGCGGCGGCGGCGAGACGCTGCCCAAGGGCCTCTCGCGACCGACGCTTGACCTGGTCACTCGCATCCTGCAGGAGGCCGGGCGCGACCTGGCGGCGGTCGAGGTTGCCGACGTCGCCAGCCTCAGCCGCGTCACCGCTCGGCGCTATCTCGACCACCTGGTGCAGTCGGGCCGGGTGGAAGTCGTGATGCGCTACGGATCACCCGGGCGGCCCGAGCACCGCTATCACCTGGTCGCGGCCGGCTCGATGGCCCGACCGACGCCCTAGGAGGCCTGGCCCAACTTCATCGCGGCCGCCGTCCTCGTGCGGACGCCGAGCTTGTCATAGACGTGCTCGAGGTGCTTTTGCACGGTCCGCGGGCTGACCAAGAGGCGGCCGGCGATCTGCGGGTTCGTCTTGCCGCCCGCGACGAGCACGAGGATCTCGTGTTCTCGCGTCGTCAGCGAGGCGAGGACGGTGGCCGATTCGGCCCAGATCGCTCGCTCAGCGGCTTCGGCGCGCTCTTGGAGTGTGCCTCGTTCGGCGATATTCCGGTACGCCTGCACCAGGTGCGGCCGCAATAGGTCGAGCACTGATCGGTCACGCTCCGAGAAATCTCGCCGGGCACGATTGAGGGCAATACCGATGACCAGGGCGTTTGCGGAGGGGATCGTCACGGCCATCTGATAGCTGACCGCGACATCGCGAAAGAATTCCTGGTACAGGTCGAGCCGCCGGAATTCCGCGAGGCTGAGAAAGTCGGAAATCTTTCGGGGCCGGCTGTCGCGGATGCGCGCGTAGTGGTTGATCAAGGGATGCTGGTGGGCAAGCCGCTCGAAGGTCTGGAGCTGGGTAGCACCGATGGCACCGGCAGGCTCCTGGACCATAAAGGCGCGCCGACGCCGCGTATCGATCTCGTTGTAGGTCAGCAGGTCGCTTTCGATGAGGCGGCCGATGCCGGCCATCGCCCGATGCGGAAAGTCGTCCATACGCTCGATCTCATGGATTTCGCGTACGACGTTCAGCACCGACTGATAGTCCGACGGTCCCAACCGCTCCAAGGCCCTCTCCTGGCAGGCAGCATACGCCTTGTGGCGTATTGACGCCACGGATCGTCCAGCGTAGACAGGCTGGGGGCGACGGTAGGTGGTGCCCAGGGCACCGAGGAGGGAACATGCGTCTACGAGCGCTGGCCGGGATCGCCGGCCTATCAACCGTGATCTGGATGGGGGTCCCTGTGACCGCGTCAGCAGCGTCGGCGCAGACTTTCACCATCGGCGTCGACCATGCTGATCCGGCGAACCAGCAACTCGATTCCAACGGGCGCTCCACCGCGCCCCCCGGCGTGCAGCCGAAGGTCTTCGAGTACACCGACTTCTTCACGAGGTCCATCAAGGTCCATCAGGGCGATACCGTGGATTTCCACTTCGCCATCCCCGACCACCTGATCCAGGTGGCGTCGAACGAAGCTGCGGCCCGGCAGGCGTTGCCGCTGTTCACACCTGACGAGGTCACCGCCGTCGAAGGAAACGCGCTCGGTTCGGGCGGACCGAAAATCGTGCTCGGGCCCGCGGTTTTTCTGGGCTTCGGCGGCACGCCATCCTGTGGCCAAACGGCGAAGACCCACTGTGTCTTCATTGGCACAGCCCCATCGGATCCCGGCTTTGTCGCGAAGTCGCCGGACTGGTTCATCCAAATCGATGCCGCGCCCGGAACATATACCTACTTCTGTCACCTTCATCCGGGAATGCGCGGCACGCTCAACGTCGTGCGGGGCAATCGCGACATTCAATCTCAGAGTCAGATCGACCGCCTGGCGGCGGTGCAGTTCCGTCGCGCTCAGCGCGAGGCCGTCGCGCTGTATAACGAGGCCAACCAGGTCGAGGCAGAGCAACACGATTCGGGGCCCACGGTGTACAACGTCCACGTTGGCGTCACCAGCCGCGATCGGCACATCGCGATCCACGACATGCTGCCCTCGAACCTCAGCCTCAAGCCCGGCGACATGGTGCGCTATCAGTGGCAGACGAACGTCATTCACACGGTAGAGTTCGCACCGGTCTCGCCGTTCGGCGTTGATTGTGAGACGAGTTATGCGCCGCTGTCCGGCCCGGACCAGCAGCCAATCTGCCCGTCCGGTGCACCCGAGCCCGAGCCAGGCATTTTCCCGGTGGAACTCATCGGCGATCCGGGAAGCCAGGTCTCCGGCGCGCTGCTCGCGGACACCACCGACTCCGGCTTGATCGTTGGCTCCAGCTACGCCCAGTACTACGGCGCACTGGGCGCCGATCACTGGTCGGTCAAGGCCGGCGCCCTGGGCGCGCACCAATATTTCTGCGCCATCCACGACTGGATGACCGGCACGATCACGGTCGGTAGCTAACGGTCTGGGAGCCCGGGCCCCGCGTTGGGCCCGGGCCCGCGCCCCGCGACCAAGCTCAGCAATAACGTGCCGGCGTGAACTCGACGCGTTGACACACACGGTCCAGACGTGGTGTGGATAAGGAATCGGGAAGCTCCCAAACGATGCCTGCCCCTACTCGCGTCCCTTTCCGGATGACTTCCGGGAATGCCCTACGTTCGAGCGCGTTAAATCGACGTCGGACCAGGTCGGCGATCATTCGGCGGTCACCGGCGGCTCCTGCGTGAATCTCACGGTTGGAATGTTCTGGGACGAGCTAAGGCACCGCTATGCCAGGTGCCAATTGGGCGACAGCGCGGCCAGGCTCGCGCTCCTCAAGACGCAGATCGTCGACAGCGAGTCCTACGTCAACACGCATGCGGATTTCAACGACATGAACCTCGCGCCTCCGCCGATTATGCCGCCGCGCTAGCCTAGGCTGAGCGGTGTCCGGTCCGGCAAGCCGGGCGGCAAGGAGGGAATTCGATGAAGACGAAGCTGTGCGAGCGCCTTGGCATCGAGCACCCGATTCTTTCGGTGGGCTTTGGCGCCGGTGCCGGGCCAGAGCTGGTTGCGGCCGTGTCGAACGCCGGTGCCTTCGGCGTGTTGGGCGGCGGGGCTCGCTATCCACTCCCCTACCTGCGCGAACAGATCCAGCGGGTGCGAGCCCTGACAGCGAAGCCATTCGGTGTCAACGTCATCCTCGAACAGATTGAAGAAGGCCCGATCGAGACATGCATCGATGAGCGCGTCCCGCTGCTTGTCTTCTTCTGGGGTGATCCTCGACCGTACGTCGTGCCGGCCCACAGAAATGGCGTGAAGGTGGCCATCCAGGTCGGCTCGGTCCAAGAGGCGGCCGCGGCGGCCGACGCGGGCGTCGATTTCGTGATCGCCCAGGGTGTCGAAGCCGGTGGCCATGTGCGAGGCACGACGGCACTCTCCGTCCTTGTTCCCGCCGTTGTCGACGCGATCGCCCCGGTTCCGGTGGTTGCATCCGGCGGTATCGCCGACGGACGGGGTTTGGTCGCGGCGCTGGCCCTTGGCGCGCAGGGCGTTTCGCTGGGCACCCGATTCGTCGCCAGCGTCGAGGCCTTCGTCCCGCAAATCTACAAAGAGGGAATCGTGACCGGACGGGCGGAAGACACCATCTACAGCGAGGACCTATTCGACGTCGGTTGGAAGGACGCCCCACACCGGGTCCTGCGTAATGCCATCGTGCGCGAATGGGAGGCGGCGGGAAGGCCGCGGAGCGGATATCGCCCCGGCGAAGGGAAGATCGTGGGGAGCATCACGCGCGCCGGCAAGACCTGGGAGGTTCCACGCTACGGAGCCGTCATGCCCAGTACCAATTTCACTGGCGATCTCGAAGCCATCGCCTGGTGGGCCGGCCAGTCGGTCAGCCTCGTACACGACATCAAACCGGCGGGCCAGATCGTGCGCGATATCGTCCGCGAAGCCGAGGAGGTCATCGACCGCCTGGCGCGTATTCGCATGGCCCCGCAGGCGATCCCGGCTCGGTGACGGCGCAGGCAGACAACGGGTGACGACGCGTGGAAGTGGCGTTGACGCCAACCTCCAGCTACGCTAGGAGACACCGCAGATGCCGGTCACCCACGGCTTGCCGACGATCACCATCAACCACGACCACCAGTTCATGGTCTCCGACCCCAACGCCACGCTGGATCCGACTGGCGCCTTCGGCTTCTTCGCCCGCGATACCCGTTTCGTGTCCAGCTACTCCGTCACGATCAACGGGCGGGTCCCGCTCCTGCTCGACGCCAGCACGATCGATCACTTTTCGGTGCGCCACGAGTTCACCACCCCGGAACTTCCGCTGGCCGGCACGCAGAATGGCGCCGAACACGACATCGTCCTCAAAGAACGGGCGATCGGCTTCCGCCTCGATCGCACGATCTTCGAAGGGGTCCACGAGGACTACGACCTGGTCAGTTACGCGGCGCATCCGGTCCGCCTGATCCTGGAAGTCGCCATCGAGTCGGACTTCGCCGACATCTTCGACGTGCGGCGAAAGCGGCTGGTGCGCCGCGGCGACCTGCAGAGTTCGTGGCACGAGAAAGCCGGTGAGTTGCGCACGACCTACACCAACGGCTCGTTCAAGCGCGAGCTGCATGTCTGTGTCGAACGGGAAGACTCGCACCCCGAGTTCGCCAATGGCCGGATGCAGTTCGTCATCAACCTCGCACCGAAGCAGACCTGGCACACCTGCATCGAGTGGCTGCCCGTCATCGGTGGGAAGCGCGCCCGGGTGCTGCCCTGCCGTGCCATCCAGAACCGCGACCCGGAGATGGCCACCGGCGTGCTGCCGGCGGTCGCCGTCGCCGCCACCGGCCACGCGACGCTGCCCCGCATCTGGCGTCAAGCCGTCGCCGACATGGAGGCACTCCGGATGTCGGATTTCGCGGTGCGCCGCGGCGTCTACATTCCCGCGGCCGGCATCCCCTGGTACGTGACGCTCTTCGGTCGTGACTCACTGGTGGTCGCGATGGAAAGCATCAGCGGCTTTCCCGAGTTCGCCTTCGGCGCCCTCGATCGGCTGTCGCGGGTGCAGGCGACCGATGACAATCCCACGCAGGACAAAGAACCAGGCAAGATCCCGCACGAGCTGCGCTATGGGGAACTGGCCAGCCTCGGCCTCCTTCCCTTCACGCCTTACTACGGCACGGCGGATGCCACGCTCCTGTTCCTGATCGTTTTCTCCTATGCCTACCAATGGTCGGGCGACAAGGAGATCCTCAACCGCTACCGGCCGAATGCCGAGGCCGCGCTCAAATGGATGCTCGAGTACGGCGACCGTGACGGCGATGGCTTCCAGGAATACAAGACACGCTCGCCGGTCGGCTTCTATAACCAGGGATGGAAAGACTCGCACGACAGCATCCAGCACGAGGACGGCACGATTGCCCCGCTACCGATTGCGTTGTGCGAGCTCCAGGGCTACGCCTTCGACGCGCTGCTGCGCATGTCGGAGGCCTATCAGATCTGGGGCGACGACGCACGGTCCGCGGAGCTGCGACAACGTGCCATCCGCCTCTTTGAAGAGTTCAACGAGCGGTTCTGGTGGGAGGAAGAGGGCACCTATTACCTGGGCCTCGACGGTGAGAAACGGCCCATCCGATCGGTGGCGTCGAACGCGGGGCACTGCCTCGCCAGCGGCATCGTCCCACCCGATCGTGCCAACCGCGTTGTCGACCGCCTGATGCAGCCCGATATGTGGAGCGGCTGGGGCATCCGCACGCTCTCGATGAAGCATCCCTCCTACAATCCCAACTCCTATCACCTGGGATCGGTCTGGCCGCACGACAACGCCACGATCGCCGGCGGATTTCGACGTGCCGGCCGGCACACCGAGGCGCACCAGATCGCGGAGGGCATCTTCGCCGCCGCCGAGCGCTTCGAACACTACAGCCTGCCGGAGCTGTGGGCGGGGGTTGCGCGCGAGCCGGGAGCCTATCCGGTCCCCTATCTCGGGACCAACGTGCCCCAAGCTTGGGCGGCCGCCGCGATCTTTCGACTGGTCGCCGTCCTCTGTGGGATTCATACCGCCGGCAACGCGAAGGTCATCTATGTGAATCCCGACTTACCCGACTGGCTGCCCGACCTGACGCTGACCAATCTGCGCGCCGGTAAAGGTGCCGCCCAGCTGCGGTTGAAACGCGACGAGGTCGACGTCCTGAGCAATACGACGGGATTCGAGATCGTCCACGGTCGAATGCCACGACCGCCGCTCCAGGAAACGCCGCTAGCGCGGACCTAGCCCAGTTTTTTGACCAGGCTCGCCGGCGCGACCGCACGATAGCTCTCTGCGATCCAATCCCGGAACATGTCCACCGGGATCGCGGAGCCCTTCGGAAACCGTACCGAAACCCAGCCGCTCCGACCAAGGCGATAGCGGGTCGGGAAGGTGAACGGCAAACCGAGCGCGGCCTCTGAGGATTCTGGCAGCTTGACCGTCAAGTACAGCTTCTCCCCGTCCTCGCTGAGAAAGGCAAAGATCTTGCCGCGGACTTTGATCGTCCGCTCGCCCCCGGGCCCGTCGGCCCACGCGAGCGGCGCTTCAGTGCCATGCGAGCGTTTGAGACGTTCGGGATGAGGACTACGACGCGGGCATCAGCCTGATATCCGGCTCCAACCACTGCCGCCTCGCGTCATCGCTGGCCATGCGCTCCCGCGACCAGTGACGGAACGGCAGGTTCTTGTCGAGGAGGTGCGGTTCAGCGGCCAGCAGGTCGTCAAAGGACAGCGTCGGGTGACGGGTGATTCCCATGCCGACCACGCGCACCCAGAAGCGCGTCATTGTCTCGTGGTAGCGGTCGGCATGCCCGTGGTGGGCGGCGAATCGCCGGATCGCCCCGGCGACGGTATCGGCTGCTCGATCGAGTTCCAGCCGGCGGATTTGGATCCAGGCCAGCCGAAGGTGGTCGCGATGATGGAAGTCCTGATTGGCGATCTTTCCTGCCTCGAACGCGGCGAGGAACTGTTCGTCGGCCGCCGTGACGCCCGTTTGTCCCTCTGAGTCCATCAAGCAATTATCGCTGTGCTAGCTTGGCACCATCAAGGCAAGCCCACCCTGGACGGCCCTGCTCCTGCTGGTCGCTGCCAAGGTGGGGGTGACGATGGCGGTCGCGGACCGCTACGGCTGGCACCGAGACGAGCTTTACTACCTGGCGTCGAGCCAGCATCTCGCCCTCGGCTACGTCGACTACCCGCCAATCACCCCATTGCTGGCGAGGCTCGACCAGGCGATCTTCCCGGGTTTGCTGCCGGCGCTACGGTTGCTCACTGTGCTGGCCGGCGCCGGGATCATCGTCGTCGCGGCCCTCATTGCCCGCGAGCTTGGCGGCAATCGGCTGGCGCAGACGCTCGCGGCGCTGGCCGTGTTGATCTCGCCGATGTTCGTCGGGGCCAACATCCTCTACCAGACGGTCAGCTTCGACGAGCTCGTCTGGGCAGTCGTGTGCCTGCTCTTCGTCCGGTTGCTCCGCGGAGCCGACCCGAGGGAGTGGCTGCTGCTCGGAGTGGTGTTCGGCGTCGGCCTGGAGACGAAGTACACCGTGATCGGCCTCGGCATCGCCATGCTGGTCGGACTCCTCGCCACAAAGGCCCGCTGGCATCTTGCGAGCCGCTGGCCGTGGCTTGGCTTCGGCATCGCCATCCTTCTCCTGGTGCCGAACCTCGTCTGGCAGGTTGGGCATCACTGGGACAGCGTCGCGTATACGATCCACCACCGTGGGGCCACCGACGGTCCCATCGCCTACGTCCTGCAGCAACTCCTGCTTGCCGGTCCGCAGCTCCTCCCTCCCATCGTCATGGGTGTGTGGTGGCTCTGGCGCGACGAACGCCTCAAGGCGGCCGCGGTCACGATCATTGCCGTCGAGCTGTTCTTCTTCCTCGTCGGCGGAAAGGCCTACTATCCCGCGCCGATTTATCCGCTCGCCTACGCGGCGGGGGCCATCTGGTTCGTCGAGGCGGTGCGCCATCGCTGGATCCGCCGCGTCGCGGTGTCGGTCGCCGTGGCGATCACGCTCGTCCTCCTGCCCATTGGGTTGCCGATCCTGCCTGCGAAGGCCATGGCCGACTCGGGCATCTGGAAGGCGCGAAAAGATTTTGCCGACATGTACGGCTGGCCCGACCTGGTCGAACAGGTGACCACCGTCTACCAGCGGCTGCCGTTATCCGACCGCAGTTCGGTGATGATCCTGGCGAGCAACTACGGCGAGGCCGGCGCGCTCGATTTCTACGGGCACGGCCTGCCGCCGGTGGTGTCGGCACACCTTACCTACTATTACTGGGCGCCGGCGCACATGGCGCCGTCGACCGTCATCGTGGTCGGCTATCCACGGGGATACCTGGCGACGCTCTTTGGCGACATCCAGCAGGCCGGCACCATCACGAACTCTTACGGACTGCGTAACGAGGAATACGGAAAGGCGATCTGGATCTGTCGCAGCCCGCTGGTTCCGCTCGACCAGGCCTGGCCGCGCCTGAAAGCCCTCGATTAGCTCAACCCACGGAGTGGATCAGATCTCCTCCAAAAACCAGGGGGCCTTCCGGTTGAAACTCGTCGGCCAGCCGATCGAACTCCTGGAAGTCGGGGTCCGAGTCATGTTCGTGGTGCTCCGCCATGCTGGGAACCTCGACGACGATGACGTATTTGACAACAGACTTGCGTTCGTCCGAACCGAACTGTGATCGGAAAAACCGGGCACTGATGAACTTGCCCCGTTTGTGATAGTCGCGCCACCGCGGCAGCTGACGTTCGACGAACAACTTTTCATACTCGGCCGCTTGCTTCGCTCGCACGTGGATCACGATGACATTGACCTGGCTCATGAATAGATCCTAGGTTCGATAGAGTTGCGAGATCGCCAGCGATCTCACGATCGGCTACCAGGGGGAACCGGGCGCCTATTCCGAAGAGGCGCTCCACGCCACCTTCCCCACCGCGAAGCCTCAGGCGTTTCGAACGCTGCGGCATGCCTTCCACCGGGTTGCCGACCAGTCGGTGGACTTCGCGTTGGTCCCGGTCGAGAACTCGCAGGGGGGCAGCGTGCTCGAGACCTACGACCTCCTGCTCGAGTACCGCGCGCTCGTGGTCGCGGAGGTGGCCCTCCAGGTCGACCACTGCCTCCTGGCAATGCCAGGCGCCGAGCGCGGCCGGATCAACCGCGTCCTGTCACATCCGCAGGCACTGGCGCAGTGCGAGGCCTTCATCGTGCGAGAACATCTCGAACCCATCCCTGCCTATGACACGGCCGGGGCCGCGAAGCAGATTCAACGGGAGGGCCGCAAGGACCAGGCGGCGATCGCCGGGCGTCGCGCCGCCGAGCTGTACGGATTGGAAATCATGGCGGAGCGGATCCAGACGGTGCAGGAGAACATCACCCGCTTCTTCCTCATTACCCGGCGGGGTCCGCGCCGGCCCAAGCCACCGCGCATCAAGCGCCCGCGCCACGGGAAGAAGACCTCCGTGGTCTGCGCCGTCGCCAACGAGCCTGGTGCTCTCTTTCGCTTGCTCGCTTGTTTTGCCAACACGGGCGTCAATCTCACCAAGCTGGAGTCACGGCCGCGCCGCGACCCGCCGTGGGAGTACCTCTTTTACCTCGACCTGGACGGCGGCCGATCCGAGAAGCATGTCGCGGAGTCGCTGCGGGCGGCGCGGCACGCTACCACGTTCTTGCAGGTGATGGGGACCTACACCCGAGCCCTCCCACCGGCCGCCCCGCCGAAACGCCGTAGCCGAAAGCGACGCTCGCCCGCCGAACCGTAAATCAGCCGGTGTTTTGCATGCCGGCCGCGATGCCATTGATCGTCCGCAGCACCGCCTGCAAGTGTGCGGCGCGACGCGAATCGCCGGCGGGGAGGCCGCGCAGCTCGCGCAGCAAACGCACCTGGAAGTAGCTCATCGGATCGATGTAGGGGTCTCGAAGCCGGAGGCTCGCCAGAAGCTGGGGCTGCCGCTCGAGGACAGACTCCTGGCCAGTGATCTGCAGTACCGCGTCATGCGCCCGCTGAAACTCCGCCTCGATGATCGAAAAGAGGCGGTCCCGCTCGCCCGCGTCGGCGACCAGGTTCGCGTATTGCCGGGCGATCCGCATGTCCGCCTTGGCCAGCACCATCTGGAGGTTGTCCACCAGCGATCGGAAGAACAGCCAGTGCTGATACATGTCGCGCAGGCATTCGAGGCCGCCAGGTCGCTGCGCGTACGTGGCAAATGCCGAGCCGGCACCATACCAGGCCGGCAGCAGGTGCCGGTTCTGCATCCAGGCGAACACCCAGGGAATGGCTCGCAGATCCTGGACGGCGAGCGTACCGCCGCGACTTACCGGACGTGAGCCGGTGTTGAGCTGGGCGATCTCCTCGATCGGCGTCGCCTGCTGGAAGTACGACTGGAAGCCCGGGTCCTCGTAGACGAGCGCGCGATACTGCCGGCGGCTCTCCTCGGCCATCGCGTCCATCGCGTCTCGCCACGCCGGATGCGGTTCGCGCACCTCAGCCGGCATCAAGACGTGCTCGAGCGTGGCGCCAAGTACCAGCTCCAGGTTGTGGCGCGCGGTTTCGGGGCGCGCGTACTTGCGATGGATGACCTCGCCCTGTTCGGTGATCTTGATTCTGGGATCCGGCGCGGACGCCGGCTGAGCCAGAATGGCCTCATGGGTTGGGCCGCCGCCGCGGCCAACCGTTCCGCCGCGCCCGTGGAAGATCCGCAGCCGCCGTCCATGCCGCGCGACGACCGTAGCGATCGCTTGGTGCGCGCGGTCCAGCGCCCAGGCCGCGGAAAGATACCCGACCTCCTTGTTGCTGTCCGAATAGCCGAGCATCACTTCCTGGATCCCGCCCCGTCCGTCGAGCTGGCGGGCATAGACCGGATCGCTCAACAGGCTCTCGATAATCGCGGGGCCGCGTTCTAACGCCTCGGAGGTTTCGAAGAGCGGCACGATATCGAGGTCGCTCCTCGGCGGGTCGGCAGAGAGGTCGTGAAGGCCCGCGAGGCCCGCAAGGAAGAGGGCCTGCAGGATGTCGTCGCCGCTTTCGGTCATGCTCAGGATGAAGGTCTGGGCTGAGCCGGGCGCCGCCTTTTGCGCCGCTGCCATCGCCGAAAGTGTGGCGAGCAGGTTGCCCGTCGCGGCTGACCAGCGGCCCGCGTCGAGCGAGATCGGCGGTGGGTTGAGCGTCGCGGATCGGCGCCGATCCGATGCAGCCCCGAGGCGGTTCACCACCTCGATCCCAGCCGCGCGGACCACGGCGCGATGCTGGCGGACATCGAGGCGGGCGCCGATGAATCCGAAGGCCCGCACCTGGCGGCGTAAGCGAAGCAAATCGCCGTCCGCGACAGCGGCGCCGGCGTGGCGGCGAAGGCTGACGTCCAGCAGGTCGAGGTCCGCGGCCAGCTCATCGGCCGACGCGTAGGCCGCGGGTTCTCCATCAAGCGTGGCGCCCAACCGCCGCCAGACGAAGGAGAGTTTGCGCCGGTACGGTTCGTCCTTAGTCCCGGGTGAGAGGGTCTCGGCATAGTCCGCCAGCACCGCCTCATCGCGCCTTATCGACGCCGTCAGCTCGTCGCTCACCTGCGTCAGGCGCGTGGATTGACTGAGGTCCCGCGCCAGCTCGCGCACGCGCTCCCGGTAGCGGGTCAGGAGCGTGCGCCGTTGCAGCCGCAGCGTTTCGGTCAGCATCGCGGCATTGGCGTTGGGGTTGCCATCCTGATCGCTTCCGACCCACGAGCCAAGCCGAATCGGCGGGTCCAGCGGCACCTGGATGCCCGGGTAGTGCCGAACCAGCGCCTCGGCGAGTTGCTGATGCACGTCCGGAATGGCGTCGAAGAAGGTGCGCTCCAGGTAGAACAGCGCATTCCCGACTTCATCGAGCACGCGCGGACGGACCGATCGGACTTCATCCGTATGCCAGAGGACCTCGACCTGGGTGGCCATCCGTTGCCTGACTCGGTCGCGCTCACGGGTTGAAAGCGGTGCGCGCAGCTGCGCCAGCTCCTGGCCGATTCGGTCCTGGTGGTCGAGGATGCTGCGCCGGACGGCTTCCGTGGGATGCGCGGTGAGCACCGGCCGCACCTCCAGCTGTTGGAGCGTGGCGGTCAGCCGGTCGGCGGAGATGCGCTGCGCCGCGAAGCGAGCGACGGATCGGTCCAGCTCCCCAGCGTCCTCCGTTGTCTCCGCCACGGATCGAGCCTGGCGCTCGAGCTCGGCGAGGTTGACCAGCTGGAAGTAGGTGGCGAAAGCCCGGACCAGCCGGGCGGCGTCCTCGAGCGGGATGCGCCCGAGTTCGGCGACCAGGGTGACCTCATCGTTGGCGTCGTAGCGCTGGCGGAGCTCCTTCGTGCGCAGCCGGATCGACTCCTCCAACTCGTACAACGCCAGGCCCTCGTGCTCGCGCAGCGTCTCGCCAAGCAGCTGCCCAAGGAGGCGGATCTCGGCGCGCAGACCGGCCTCGGGGAGGATCGCTTCGGTGGTGCTGGCGCTCATCTGGGTACTGCTGTCCTCGCTGTGTGTCGTCGCATCGTACCGGTTCGGACGGTAGAATCGGGGCTTCGAAGGAGGGTGAATCCATGCCGGACCCAATCGGCGCGTCGCCGCTCAAGCGGCAGAGCGCGCGATTGACGGAGGGCGACGACCGAGCGGGCGCGCGCGCCATGCTGCGGGCGATTGGGTTCTCCCGTGAGGACCTGGCCAAGCCCATCATCGGGGTGGGGCACAGCTGGATCGAGACGATGCCCTGCAACTTCAACCATCGGCGCCTCGCGGAAAAGGTCAAGGCCGGGATCCGTGCGGCGGGCGGCACGCCGATGGAGTTCAACACCATCGCCGTCTCCGACGGCGTCTCGATGGGCACCGAGGGCATGAAAGCCTCGCTCGTGAGCCGCGAGGTGATCGCTGATTCGATCGAGCTGGTCGCGCGAGGGCACCTCTTCGACGGCCTGGTCTTGATCGTCGGCTGCGACAAGACGATCCCGGCCGCCGTGATGGCCCTCGTCCGGATCAACATCCCGGGACTCGCCCTGTACAGCGGCACGATCGCCGCCGGCCGCCATCGTGGCCGCGACATCACGCTGATGGACGTCTTCGAAGCGGTCGGCGCGGTCGCCGCCGGCAAGATGGACGCCGCGGAGCTGCGCGAGGTTGAAGAGAGCGCGTGTCCGGGCGCAGGCGCTTGCGGCGGCCAGTTCACCGCGAACACGATGTCGACCGCGATCGAGTTCCTGGGGATCAGCCCGGCGGGGGCGAATGACGTCCCCGCGCTCGACCCGCACAAAGATGATGTGGCGGAGCAGGCAGGCCGGCTGGTCATGGAGCTGATCACCAAGGACGTTCGACCGCGCCAGATCGTCACACGGGCCGCCCTGGAAAACGCCATTGCCTCGGTCGCCGCGACCGGGGGATCGACGAACGGCGTCCTGCACCTGCTCGCGATTGCGCGAGAGGCCGGTGTGCCGTTGAGCATCGACGACTTCGAGCGCGTCGCCGCGCGCACTCCTGTCGTGGCGAGCCTCAAACCGGGCGGCGCGTACGTCGCGAAGGACCTGCACGATGCTGGGGGCAATGCGCTGGTCGCGCAGCGCCTGGCCGAAGGCGGGCTGATCAACGGCGCCGCCCGCACGGTCGACGGCCGGACGATGGCGCAGGTGGCCGCCGCCGCGGTGGAGACGCCGGGCCAGAAGGTGGTGACCTTGCTCGCCAAGCCCTTGAAGGCGACCGGCGGCCTTGCCATTCTCCGCGGCAATCTCGCGCCCGAAGGCTGCGTGGTCAAGCTCGCCGGCCACGAACGCCTCCTGCATCGGGGCCCGGCTCGGGTCTTCGACAGCGAGGAGGCGGCGTTCGCCGCGGTCCAAGCGCGCAAGATCAAGGCGGGCGATGTGGTTGTGATCCGTTATGAGGGACCGGTCGGCGGCCCCGGGATGCGTGAGATGCTGGGCGTGACCGGCGCGCTCGTCGGTGAAGGCCTCGGCGATGCCGTCGCGCTGATCACCGACGGCCGCTTCTCCGGCGCGACGCACGGTCTGATGGTGGGCCACATCGCACCGGAGGCCGCGCGCGGCGGCCCGCTCGCAGCCCTCCGCGATGGGGACACCGTCGTCGTCGATGTCACCAATCGCCAGTTGAATGTCGAATTGTCCGAGGACGAGATCGCTCGGAGGCTCAACGACTGGCAGCCACCGGCGCCGCGCTATGCCCAGGGTGTCTTTGCCAAGTACGCCGCGCTGGTCTCGTCAGCCAGCGAGGGAGCCGTTACTCGACCGCGCTAGGGCGTGTGCTGCGGCGGTTCTGGCTGATCGTCGGCGTGGGGCTTGCCGTGGCCACCATTCTGCTCGTCGGTCCCTTCCTCAGTCAGCTAACCCACCACCCGTCGGCGGGACTCACTGTTTCGGGAGCCTTGAGTGGAAAGATGACCCAGCTGTTGAACTATCGCGACTTCAACTCGGGGTGCTTTACCAGCAGGGTCCAGGGCACGCAACAATGGAACGGCGGTTTTGTCAGTGTCGTCGGAAGGGATCACATGGTGTTGTTGATCAGCGTGAGTCCCTACACCGGGCCGGGAAAGTACGCGGATCCGGCTGTCATCGACACGCGCACGCTCTACCAGGGGACCGGCATCCGTCCAAGGGTGGGCGCGCCGGTTCACGTCGTCCTCGGAACCATCCCGCCAAACGCTCCGACGGCCACGGAATACGGCAGCAACCCGAACCCAGCGTTCGCGCGAACGTCGCAGGTCAACGCCGGGCACCAACCCCCGGTGGGGCAGGTCTCGCTCACGCTCAACGCGGATCAAAAATCCGGGCAGATCACCGCGGTACTGATGAACGCGCGAGCGATCGCCGCGGCCCCGGTGACGATGAGTGGGTCATTCGACTGCGGCACGATCACGTCCCGCTGACGGCGCCGTAGGCTAACCGCGTGGGATTCATCGAGCTGGTCGAGGTCGGCTACGCCTTTCCCGGTGGCCGGACCCTGTTCGACAAGGTCTCCTTCAAAGTCCCCGATGGCGAGCGCGTGGCCCTCGTCGGCGCCAACGGCGTGGGTAAGACCACGCTATTGCGGTTGATCGCCGAGGCCGACGAGGCGCATCAGGGCCTGATCCGCGTGATCGGGCGGCTGGCCCGGATGCCGCAGCTCGTCCACGATCCCCACTCCCCCGCCACGCTTCGCGAGCTGCTCCTCGCCCAGGCCCCAGTCGAGCTGGCGCGTGCGGGGGCGGCGCTGGTGGCGGCCGAGCGCATCATGCAGGCTGGCGCGACGGAGGCTGCCGGCGTCGCGTACGCCGATGCCGTCCATCGCTGGGGCGAGCTCGGTGGCTACGAGCTCGAAGTCAGCTGGAACGCCGCGTCCATGACAGCCATGGGCGAGCCGTTCGAGGCAATCGGCGCGCGCGTGGCACACACCTTCTCGGGCGGCGAGTTGAAACGCGTCCTGCTCGAAGCGCTGTTTCGCTCCGATGCGGAAGTTGTGCTGCTGGACGAGCCGGACAACTTCCTCGATGTCGTCGGCAAGGAGTGGCTCGAGGCCACCATGACTGCCAGCCGCAAGACGATCCTCTATGTGAGCCATGACCGCGAATTCCTGGGCAACACCTCGACGCAGATCGTGACCCTCGAGGCGAAGGGCAGCTGGACGCATCCCGCACCGTTCGGCACCTATGAGGATGCGCGTCAAGCACGCATCGCCGGCCTGGAGGAGGATCACCGCCGCTATCAGGAGCAGCGCTCGGCATTGATCGCGACGCTCAAGGAGTATCGCCGCCGTGCGCAATCTTCGGACGTGTGGGGCCCGAAAGTCCGAGCGGCTGAGAGCCGGCTTCGCCTGTTCGACGAAAAAACCGAGCTGGTCGAGCGGCCGCGCGAGCAGAAAGTCACGATCCGGTTAGGCGGGGGCCGCACCGGCACGATCGCGTTGCGGATCAAGGAGCTCGCCTTCCCGGGGCTCGTGCGACCGTTCAGCACCGAGATCCTCTTCGGTCAGCGCGTGGGCGTGATTGGCAAGAACGGGACGGGCAAGAGTCACTTCGTCCGGCTGCTCGCAGGTCACGCGGTCGAACACACGGGAGACTGGATGTTGGGTGCCCGCGTCACCGTCGGCTACTTTTCGCAGCTGCACGACTCGCCGCACCTCGCCCGCGCCGCGCCGCTCGCGGTCCTGAGCCGTGAAGGGGTCGACCGCACCGCCGCCATGGGGACGCTACGCCGCTACGAACTCGACGGCGCCGCCGACGTCCCGTTTGAGAAACTCTCGGGCGGCCAGCAGGCCCGCTTGCAGATTCTCGTGTTGGAGGTCCGCGGATCGACGATGCTCGTCCTGGACGAGCCGACCGACAACCTCGACGTCGCCTCGGCCGATGCGCTCGAGTACGCGCTCTGGAAGTACGAGGGCACCATCCTGGCGGTCACGCACGACCGCTGGTTGCTGAAGTCCTTTCAGCGCTTTCTCGTGTTCGGCTCAGACGGATTGGTGAAGGAGTCTGACGACCCGACCTGGAACTGAGGGACAGGCGACGGCGTCAGTTATCCGAGCGGGGCGGCATTGGCTCCGGATCTTTGCCGGCGCTGAGGCTGTCCGACAAGGACATCGTCCGCCGATAGGCGGCCCAGACGGCATCGGCCAGCACCGTGCGCAGGCGGCCGCGCTCGAGCTCGTGCAGCGCCGCCGCTGACGTCCCGCCCGGGGAGGTCACCATGTCGCGAAGCTGCGCGGGATGTTTTTGCGTCCGCTCGGCGAACGCGACCGATCCCTTGATCGTTTCGAGGACGAGGTCATGCGCCAGGTGGCGGGGAAATCCGAGGTGCACCGCACTGTCGATCAGCGCCTCCATGACCAGGAAGACATAGGTCGGACCGGTGCCGCTGACCGCCGTCGCCATCGCCACGAAGCGCTCGTCGCCCACCTGCAGCTCGTGTCCGAGCGCGCCGAGCAACGCGCGGGCTTGCTCGCGATGCGCCTCGGTCGCCTCCGGCGTGGCGTACCAGATGTTCACGCCCTCGCCGATCTGGGCCGGCGTGTTGGGCATGACCCGGACGAGCGCATTGTGGTTGAGACCCTTGCGCAGCGTCTCGGTCGTTGCCCCGGCGATGATCGAGATCACCAGCTTCTCGGGCGCGAGGCTGCCACGAATCTCGGCCAGAACACCCGGCATCACCTGCGGCTTGATCCCCAGCACTACGACGTCACCCCGCTTCGCCGCCTCGGCATTCTCGGCCGTCACGTGGATTCCATACTTTTCGCTAAGCGCGTGCCGGCGGTCGGCGCGAGGATGGCTGGCAACGATGGACCCGGCGGCGACCAGCTTGCGCTCGAGGACGCCGGCGATGATCGCCTCGGCCATCACGCCGGCTCCGACGACGCTGAGCGTCGATCCTCGGAGAGGACTCATCGTCGGATTGTACGAAGCTCGGTCATCCCGTCAAATCGGGCTGACCGACTCAGCGTTCCTGCTTGAGTGCGGGTGCCGGTGAATGCCGCTCCGCCGCCGGCGCCCCCTTGCACGTTTGTCGGCGAGTTGGTTCATCCTTACCCTCCTGTCGTCCACGAGGGACGCGACCCGTGAAAGCTCGATCTACCGGGTGACAGTAGGCCGAAGACGCCCTGAAATCCACTCCGTATTTGACCTCCCTCGGACAATTCGATAGAGTAGGCGCCTAAGTTCCTGACTATTTCGATCTAACTAGTCAACAATCTGGGAGGGAGCAACTCGATGGCAACCTTGTTGCGGGCCGATCCGACCTTCTATGCCTCGCCTCGCCTGGCCGCCCAGGCGCCGCCCGAAACGCTGGCTTACGTCGTCGTCGTCAACCCCGGCGACGGCCCCGACGGGCTGGCCACGCTGGACGCCGATCGCAGCTCCAAGACGTACGGCACGGTGCTCAACACCCTGACGACGACGCACGCGGGTGACGAGCTCCACCACTTCGGCTGGAACGCGTGCAGCTCTTCCCTTTGCCCGTATGCCGCGCATCCGCATGTCGAGCGCCGCTACTTGCTGGCGCCCGGTATCCGCTCGTCGCGGATCTATGTCATCGACACCAAGCCGGATCCGCGCGCGCCGCGCATCGTCAAGACCATCGAGCCGGAGGAAATCGCGAACCGCGCCGGCTACAGCCGTCCCCACACGAGCCACTGCGGACCCGATGGGATCTACGTCAGCGCGCTTGGCTCCCCCAGCGGCGACGGGCCGGGCGGCATCTTCATCGTCGACCACGACACCTTCGATGTCCGCGGTCGCTGGGAGCTCGACCGCGGGCCGCAGTATCTCGCCTATGACTTCTGGTGGCACCTCGGCTACGACACAATGGTCACCAGCGAGTGGGGCACGCCGAAAATGATCGAGAACGGCGTCATTCCCGAGATCCTGTTTAAAGGCGGCTACGGCCACCAGCTGCACATCTGGGACCTGCCGAAGCGTCGCCATCGCCAGGTGATCGACCTCGGTGCCGAGCAGCAGATGGTGCTCGAGCTGCGCCCCGCGCACGATCCCAGCAAAGCGTACGGGTTCGTCGGTGTGGTCACCAGCCTGAAGGACCTGAGCTCTTCCGTTTGGGCCTGGTACCAGGACGGCAACACCTGGAAGGCCCGCAAGGTGATCGAGATCCCGGCGGAGCCGGCCGATCCCGAACAGCTCCCGCCCATCCTCAAGGGGTTCAAGGCGGTGGCGCCGCTGGTGAGCGACATCAACCTCTCCCTGGACGATCGCTTCCTCTATGTCTCGTGCTGGGGGACCGGCGAATTCCTCCAGTACGACGTCTCGGATCCGTTCAACCCCAAGAAGACCGGCTCCGCGCACCTGGGCGGGATCGTCCGGCGCGCCGCGCATCCGAACTCCGGCGCACTCAACGGCGGTCCGCAGATGGTCGAAGTAAGCCGTGATGGCAAGCGGGTGTATGTATCGAACGGGCTCTACAAGGCCTGGGACGACCAGTTCTATCCGGACGGGATGAAGGGTTGGGTCGCGAAGCTCGACGTGGGTGACAACGGTGGCATCGAGCTCGACCGCAATTTTTTCGTGCAGTCGGAGCAACGCTTCCACCAGGTGCATCTCGAGGGCGGCGACGCATCATCGGATTCGTACTGCTTCTCCTGAGGTAGGCGCATGACGGGGTGGTGGCCCTGGGATGTCTTGATCATTCTCGGGGCCTACCACGGCCTGAATCCGGGGATGGGCTGGCTGTTCGCCGTCGCCCGCGGGTTGCAGGAGCGGCGACGGTCGGCCGTCTGGGAATCGTTTCTTCCGATCGCCATCGGCCACGAGGCGGCCATCGCGGTGATCGTGGTGCTGGTCGCGGGAGCCCAGTTCTTGATCGCCCCACAGGCGTTGCGCATCGCCGGCGCGGCTTTACTCCTGGGGTTCGCGCTCTACCGGCTCTGGCGCAAGCACGCGCACCCGCGCGGATTCGGGATGCGCATCGGCCCGCGCGGACTCTTCGGCTGGTCGTTTTTGATGTCGTCCGCCCACGGAGCCGGCCTAATGCTGGTTCCGATCCTCTTGAAGCTGTCCCCCCACGCGAGCGGCAGCCAGGACATGACGCTGATCGCCTACACCGCGTCCTTCTCACCGTGGAAGGGACTGGCGGCGGCGACCCTGCACACGGTGGCGTTGCTCGTGGTGATGGGACTGGTCGCGATCGTCGTCTATGAACGTCTTGGTGTCGGTTTCCTGCACCGGGCCTGGCTCAACGTCGACCTGCTGTGGACGGTGACGCTGCTGGTCGCCGGCGTCATCACGCTATTCAGCTAAACGCCGAGATTTCTCTCCCCAGCTTGGGGAGGCTGCGCGAGGGTCTTTGCTGAGTTGACAAACGAACGCATGTTCGCTAAACTTACACAGAATTGTGGTAGATGCCGAGCCAACCCTGGCGACGGGCGCCTACGTGGCGGAGCTGCTGAGTGCGATCGACCGCTTCCGCCAGCGTCCGAAAGCGAATCGCCAGCCGGCGGAGCTCGCCGCCGAGCTGAAAGGGATCCGGCATGGCCAGGACCTTCTCGAGTTGGAGTTCTCGGAAACCACCGCCCAGTTCGCCAAGACGGAGGAGTACGACGAGCAGGGATCGGTGAGCCCGATCGATTGGATCCGCCATCACTGCCGGATGTCGAGCGGTGCGGTCTGGAACAGCCTGGCGGTCGGTGAGCACCTCGATGAACTTCCGCGAAGCGTCGAAGCGGTCGAGAGCGCCGAGATCGGTTACGCCCATCTGGCGCTGATGGCCCGGACGGCGCAGGCCGTCCAGGGATCATCCACCGCCGCGCCGTTCGAGGAGCGCGAGTTACTCGAGAAGGCCCGCGAGTCCAGTGTCGGCCGTCTCTGGTATTTCTGTCATCACCTGCGCCACGCCACCGACCCCGAGGCGTTTACCGACGAGCAAAAGCGCGCAACCGAGGCGCGCACGTTGAAGATGAGCACCTACGAAGACGGCTCACTGGCCCTGGAGGGCTGGTTCGACGCGGTTGGTGGCGCCGTGGTTCGCAGCGCGCTCGAGCCGCTGGCCCAGCCGCATGGCGACCACGATGAGCGCGGCCGGGAACACCGCAACGCGGACGCCTTCGTCGAAGTCTGCAGTCACGCACAAGACACCGGCGTGCTTCCGCAGCGTCCGCATCTTCAGGTAACGGCTTCGCTCGACACGCTGCGGGGACTGGCCGGATCTCCGGCGGGTGACATGGAGTACTCGCTACCCGTGTCGTCGGCGACCGTGCAGCGCCTGGCATGCGATGGCACGATCACCCGCGTTGTGCTGGCACCCGAGTCTGTTGTGATCGACGTCGGACGCGCGCGTCGCGTGGTCGCCGGGGCCATGCGTCGCGCGCTCAACGCCCGCGACGGTCATTGCAAATGGCCGCGCTGCGATCGGCCGGCGTCCTGGAGCGATGCTCACCACGTCGTCCACTGGACGAATGGCGGCGAGACCGACCTCACGAACATGATCCTCTTGTGCCATCGACATCACTGGATGGCGCATGAGGGTGGCTGGCAACTGGTGCGGACCGCGGAAGGTGAGGTGCTGGCGGTGCCCCCTCGCCCGCCCGGGCTGGCGCGCGTGGCAGATGTTGACGATCCTGTTGAGGCTGCTCGCCGATTCGCGGAACAGCTGCGCGTCGCTCGACGCTTACGAACCGATTGGCCGCCAGGAGAACGCGCACCCGCCGACGACGCCGCGTGGGCCCGGGTCATGGAGGCGCACGATGCCGCGAGTCATCAGGCGAATCAGCGGTCGGACCTCGATCCCAACCTTCCGGACCCCGCCGCCTAACGAATCCCTCGGTCCTGAGCGGAACCAGGATTGATCGCCTGGGCATCGGCGAGATGCGCAAACGGCGGGAAGGCGCAGGTACCTCTTGTTGGCGATTGCACAGTGAGCGTTACGGCCCGGTCCACGCGGTCCCCTCGGCGCGACGACCGGCGCCGCAGGCGGCGAGGCGGCGCGGGTCGCCCTCCGGACCGCCGCAGAGGGGTCGGGCCGCTGAACCTATGATCGACCCACTTTGGGGAATGGGATCTCGGCACGAACGGCGGAGGCGTTTACGCCGGCTAATCTGTAGCCGATTCAGACTGAGTAGGCCGGCCCCTCGAGCAGTC
Source organism: Candidatus Dormiibacterota bacterium (assembly GCA_035544955.1). Lineage (NCBI taxonomy): Bacteria > Bacillati > Candidatus Dormiibacterota > Candidatus Dormiibacterota bacterium. The sequence continues at coordinate 52,766 of DASZZN010000005.1, read as the reverse complement.
CGGAGGGTGCGCCGCCGTCAGCCGCTTGCGACAGTCGGCGTCGCCGACGTCAGCCGCCTGCGAGGGTCGGCGTCGCCGACGTCAGCCGCTGGCGAGGGTCTACGCTCGCGAGGCGACCGTGCCCTCGTGGGCGTTTTCGATGAGGGCGACGTCGGCCTTCGGTGCGACTCTCCAGAACCGATGCAGCGCCGCGTGCCAGTCATCGAGGATGGCGCGGGCCACCGACGACCCTGTGTACCTCGCGTGCTCCTCGATCAGCGCGCGTAACCGCAGACCCTGCTCCGCGAGGAGCTGGTGCTCCCCGCTGAGCCGATGGACGTCGACCAGCTCGGGATTCACCATCGCGGGCACGCCAATCCCGTCGTCGTAGACGAAGACTTCGCCGCCCGTCATTCCTGCGCCGAGGTTGTGGCCCACCGGGCCGAGCACCACCAGGGTGCCGCCGGTCATGTATTCGGCTCCATGCTCCCCTACGCCCTCGACCACCGCCGAGGCGCCGCTGTTGCGAACCGCGAAGCGCTCACCCGCTTTCCCGGCGCAGAAGAGCTCGCCTCCGGTCGCGCCGTAGAGAACGGTGTTGCCGAGCAGGTGGGGATCGCCCGCATCGTTGGCAGGCGGGCGCAGGATGATTCGCCCACCTCCCATTCCCTTTCCCACGTAATCGTTCGCCTCACCGATCAAGACGAACTCGATGCCGTCGGTGAGGAATGCCCCGAAGCTCTGGCCGGCCGACCCCGTAAACGTGAAGGATGCCGACCCGGCCGGCGGCGACGCCCCGCACTCCCGCGCCAGCGCACCCCCCAACCGCGCCCCGACCGACCGGTCGGAATTTTCGATCGGGTAGCTGGCGCGCACATCGGCGCCGGTAAGGACTGCGGTCAGTGCGTCCAGGCAAACGCGATCGCCCAGCGCGGACGACGGTCGCTGCAGCGGAATCGAGCCAACGAACCGGCGTGGTTCCGAGCCCTCGTCGCTCAGCAGCGGTGAAAGGTCCAGGCGGTCAGCATGCGCGTCCCCCGTGATGCGCTGCGACAGCAAGTCCGTCCGGCCAATCGCGTCGTCAAGTCTGCGCAGGCCGAGTCCTGCCAGGATGTGGCGGATCTCCTCGGCGACGTGCGTCAGATAGGCCTCGAGCATCTCCGGCGTCCCGGCGAACTTGGCCCGCAGTTCCGGACGCTGGGTCGCAATCCCCACCGGGCAGGTGTCCAGGTGGCAGGTGCGCACCATGATGCAACCCTCGGCCAGCAGCGCCGCCGTGCCAAAGCTGTACTCGTCGGCGCCCAGCAGTGCGGAAATGACCACGTCCCGACCGGACTTGATTCCGCCATCGACGCGCAGGCGAACCCGATGGCGCAGGTCGTTGATCCGGAGCGTCTGTTGCGTTTCTGCCAGGCCAATCTCCCAGGGCATCCCGGCGTTCTTGATCGACGACAGCGGGCTGGCGCCCGTCCCGCCGTCCATGCCGGCGATATGCACCACGTCGGCCAGGCCCTTGACCACGCCGGCGGCGATCGTCCCAACGCCGGCCTCGGCGACGAGCTTGACGGACACGGCCGCCAGGGGATTGACCTGCTTGAGGTCGTAGATCAGCTGGGCCAGGTCTTCGATGGAATAGATGTCGTGGTGCGGCGGCGGCGAGATCAGGGCAATTCCTTGCTGGGTATGGCGTAGGCGTGCGATCTCGGCAGTCGCCTTGTGGCCCGGCAGCTGGCCGCCCTCGCCGGGCTTCGATCCCTGCGCCATCTTGATCTGCAACTCATCGGCGAAGACGCAGTACTCGGGCGTGACCCCGAATCGCCCCGACGCCACCTGCTTGATCCGCGAGTTGCGGTCGATCGGCAGACCCTTCGTGCGATATCGCGCTGGGTCCTCGCCCCCCTCGCCGGTGTTGCTCTTTCCGCCGAGCCGGTTCATCGCGATCGCGATCGTCTCGTGCGCCTCCGCGGCGATGGAGCCGTGCGACATGGCGCCGGTCGAGAACCGCCGCAGGATCGCGGTGGCGGGCTCGACCTCATTGAGCGGTAATGCCGGGCCGGCCGGTCGCATCGCCAGCAGGTCTCTTGGATAGGTCGGCGGTCGGTCGTTGACCAGCCGGGCAAACTTCTCGTACGAGGCGAAGCCGCTGCCGTCGGGTCCGGTCGCCACCGCGCGCTGCAGCGCGTGTGCGGCGGCCATCTCTTTCGTCGGCATCTCCCCTGCGCCATTGGGGGAGGCCTTGACCGATGCCAGCGCTAACGGCGCCGGCTCTTCTGCCGGAGCCGCGGCCACGTCCTTTGCCGGCACGGCGTCATGGAGTGCATCGACGACATCGGGGTTCGTCGCGTGATATTCGGTCCCCTGCTTGTGATGCTTGAAGAAGCCAGGACTCACCAGGGCCGGCGACGCGGTCCCAAACCCGACGGCATGATTCGCCAGCACCTGCTCGGCGATATCGGTGAATGTCGCGCCGCCCACCGGAGACGGTGTCCCGGCAAAGCCGAGGTCGACCACGTCGGCATCCAGGCCGATGATTTCGAAGATCTGCGCCCCCTGGTAGCCATCGAGCGTCGAGATGCCCATCTTGGCGAGCACCTTGAGGGTGCCATCCTCGAGCGCTTTGACGTAATGCTCCTGCGCGCCCCGGCCGTCGGCAGCCTCCCCTTTCAGATGGCCGGCCGCGGCCAGCGCCCTGATCGATGCCATGCCGAGACGCGGGCAGATCGCCTGTGCGCCATAGCCCAGCAGGCAGACGACATGATGAACCTCGCGAGCCTCATCCGTCTCGATGACCAGGCTGGTCCGCCCGCGCAGACCCTGGCGCATGAGATGGTGGTGCACGGTTCCGACGGCGAGCAGCGCCGGGATCGGCGCCCGCTCGGGCCCGGCATCGCGATCCGAAACGATCAGGATGGACGCCCCAAAGCGCGCGGCGCGCACGGCATCCTGCGCGAGCCGCTCGCAGGCCGCCCGCAATCCGGACGGTCCGTCGGCAACCGCGAAGGTCGCATCTAGGTCGCTCGACGCAAAAGGAGTGCCGAGCGCGCGCACCGCCTCGAGTCCTGAGGGATAGAGGACGAACGAATCGAGCTGCACCAGTCGTGCGGCAGCGGGTCCGGTCGAGAGCAGCGGGGCCGGCGGTCCCAGATAGCTGCGCAGCGACATCACAAGGCGCTCCCGGAGATGGTCGATCGGCGGGTTCGTCACTTGCGCGAAGCGCTGCTTGAAATAGCTGTAGAGAAGACGCGACGGCCCGGCCAGCACCGAGAGCGCCGTGTCGTCGCCCATGGAGAAGATCGGCTCCTTGCCCTGGGTCGCCATCGGTCGCAGCACGTAGGTGAACTCCTCCTTCGTGTAGCCGAAGGCGGCCTGGCGGGCCACCAGGTCTGGCGGGATCGCTTCGTCGGGTTCCCCGGGCTCGAGCGACTGCAGGTTGTCGTCCAACCAGCGACCGTACGGCTCTTGGGCGGCGAGCCGGCTCTTGATGACGTCGTTTTCCTCCAGCCCGCCGCGCTCGGGATCGACGCAGAGCATCTCACCCGGCCCCAGTTTCCCGCGCCGGACGCGGCCATGTCCGTCAACATCAACGGCGCCGGCTTCCGAGGCGCAGGCGATCAGTCCGTCCTCGCAGACGGCGTAACGCAGCGGCCGCAGGCCGTTGCGGTCCAGGACGGCACCCACCCGCATTCCGTCGGTGAAGACCAGGCCAGCAGGCCCGTCCCAGGGTTCAATCAAGCACGCGTGGTAGCGATAGAAATCGCGGACCGCCGGATCGACGTCGAAGCCCTCCCAGGCTTCCGGCACGAGCATGGCCAGACCCTGGCGCACGTCGCGGCCACCGCGGACCAGCAGCTCGAGCGCATTGTCGAGCATCGCCGAGTCGGATCCGCGCTCATCGATGACCGGCACCAGCAAGCCCTCGTCGGCCCACACCTTGGCACCAAGACGACCCTCGCGGGCACGCATCCGGTTGACGTTGCCCTGGATGGTGTTGATCTCGCCGTTGTGGCACAGCATCCGGAACGGCTGAGCCCGCTCCCACGAGGGCGCGGTGTTCGTACTGTAGCGCTGGTGGAAGATCGCGAAGGGGGCGATGAATCGCTGGTCGCGAAGGTCGGGGTAGAAGGCGGCCAGCTGGTCGGCGGCGCACATCGCCTTATACGTCAGGGTCCGAAACGACATCGACGCCACATAGACACCCAGGCTCGCCGCCCGAACGGAGCGCTCGACGCGCTTGCGCGTCCGGTAACAGCGCGCCTCGGCATCGGAACTCGACACTGAGTCGCCGACAGCGACGACGGCCTGCTCGATTTGCGGGGCGGTCGAGCGGGCCAGATCGCCGAGCGCCGCCGGTTCGACCGGCACCGGACGCCAATCGATCAGGTCGAGCTGCTCGGCGCGACAGGCCTCGTCGAACAGCCGCCGCGTCAGACGTCGTTGATTGTGACCGTCGGCGCCGGGGGCATTCGAGAGGAAGACGACGGCCACCCCAAGCCGGACGCCCGGCTCGACATTGATCGCGGCCTGCTGCATCCAGTCGCGAAAGAAGGCATCGGGAATGGCCAGCAGGAGGCCCGCGCCGTCGCCTGACCGGTGATCCGCGGCCACCGCTCCGCGATGGCGGACACGATGCAGCGCCGCGAGGGCGGACTCGACGATTCCTCGGCTGGCTCGCCCTCCAGCGTCAGCGACGAAACCGATCCCGCAGGCGTCGTGCTCGAAGCGCGAGTCGTACAAGCCCGCGTACCCCAATGTGAGATACCCACGCTATCGGTTGCAGCCGCTTCACGCCACGGACGATTGCTACAAAAGGATGCCGTAGCCTCGTGGCATCCGCACAAGTGGCTCAGTGGGCATGAGCTGTCAGCCGCCCACAGCGTAACTAAGGCCAGTTCGGCTTCGGATACTCGGGCCTGGCACCCGCTACTGCGGGCGGATAAACAAGGATCGCCAGTCGCGACTGCCACTGTTCGATGTTCACCCCCACGCCACCCTGCGGCTTCCCCGTGCTGTCGAAAGACATAGGGCCCTGGATCGTCTGGTAGGTTCCCGAATGCAATGCGGTGATCAGCTTCGAATTTTCGATGCTGTTCGCCTTTTTGGCCGCCTGCTCGACTACCTGGCCGACGCTGTAGGCCTCGGCGGCGTCGGCGCTGAGGTCTCCCGCCTGACCGCCGTATTTGGCGACGAACTCGCGGACAAACTGGCTGGTGCCGTAGGCCTTGGCATTGGGGGTCCAGCCCGCGGGCACCATCACGCCCTCCGCCGCGGCGCCGACCTTGTCGGAGAAGTCCTTCCCCTGGTCTGGGCCGGTCGTTTCGACCAGCGACCTGGGGTTGTAGTGCTGCTGTTGGAAGACCTTGATGAAGGCGACAGCGTCTGACAGCTGTGTCCCGAGGATGACGACGTCGGCATTCGCGTGGATCATCTGCATGGCGATCGCCGTGACGTCAGTCGCCTCCGCCGGATACACCTTGTACCCGCCGGATGGCGTGGTGATCCCGCCGGCCTCGAGCAGGGCCTTGGCCTTGTCAACTTGCGGCTCGGTGAAGGGATCATCCTGCGTCGCATAGGCCGCCGTCTTCGGGCGCTGGTCGCTGGGGAGCGCCAGCAGCCATTTGGTGTAGCTCACGAGGTTGTCTTCGATGGCCGCCGGCTGCACGAAGAAGATGGATTTCAGGCCGCGGTCGAAGACCTTGGGACCGCCGCCCGCCGGCTCTGGGAACGCGTAGCCAAAGCGATCGGTGACGGCGGAGCCCGGGATCGTCAGAAGCGAGCTGAACGGTCCGAAGACCAGCGCCACCTTGTCCTGGGTGATCAGGTTTGTATAGTTCGTCACCACCTGCTGCTGGCTGCTGGCGTCGTCGACGTATTTCATCGTCACCGGGTGACCGAGCAGTCCGCCCTTCCTGTTGACGTCCTGCATCCAGAGGTCGTATCCCTGCTCCAGCGCCTTTCCGTCGGCCGAAAAGTCGCCACTCAGCGATACGGACACGCCGATCGAGATCGGCGCCTGGGGTGATGCGGTGGTATTCGCCGATGAGCTGCTGCACGCTGACAGAACCAGGGCCAGCCCTGACACAACCATCGACACACACTTGGAGGAAGCGAGCATGCCGGTCACATTGAAGCAGCTGACCACCAGGGCCTGCGGCCTGAAGCTCGCGCAGACCCGGCGCTGGCGGACGGCATCCCCGACATCGCACCAAGGCGGAGCGGCGCTACAGACAACCGCTCTGCGCCGGTATCCATATCGCCGCCCCCTTCGCCGCCCTGGCACTCGGGGATAGCACGTCGCGAACCCCTCGCTGAGCGTCATGCTAGCCACATGTCATTTGATCTGTCAAACGTTTGGCTTGACAAGTTCTCTCTTGCGCCAAACGTTTGTCATTCGTTAACCGTGCCCTTAACGGGTTGCCGAGCGTTGCTCCCGATGCAGATCGCTTCACAAGGGGTTAACGTTGGGCCAGGCGCCGAGCGCCTGGGGCATGTCAGGGAGGGGCGACGGGGTGGGCGAGCGCAACGCGCGCCGGGGACGGACGATCGTGACCCTGGAGGAGGTTGCTCGTGCCGCGGGGGTGCACTATTCGACCGTGTCCCGCGCGCTCGATCCCGCGACTGTGCGGCGGGTCAGCATCGACACCCGGAAGCATGTCCAGGCCGTCGCGAAGAGGATGGGATACCAGCCGGACATGGTGGCCAGTGGCTTGAAGCGCGGTCGCACGAATACCGTCGCGGTGGTCACCGCCAACCTGGGGAATCCCAACATTGGCCCGGTCCTCCGTGGCATCGCCAACGAGCTGGAGCGGGCCGGTCTGATGTCATTGATCTCGGAGACGCAGGGCGATTCGGCACGCCTGGATCGGATCCTCAATCACCTCCTGAGCCGGCGGGTCGACGCCATCATCCTGACCGGCGCGCGAATCCGCGACGCACCCAGGCTGCGCCGGATCCGGCGTCAGGGCATCCCGCTTGTGCTGGTCGTTCAGGAGGTTCCCGGGATTCGCCTGCCGGCCGCCACTAATGACGACTTCCTTGGCGGCGTGCTGGCGGCTAAACATCTCCTCTCGCTCGGGCACCGGCGCGTCGCCCAACTGCGCGGACCGCCGGACCTCAACTCCTGCATCTTGCGTGCCCGCGGCTTCAGCAAGACGGTTGCGGCGGCGGGCGCGGTGGAAGTCGTCGTTCGCTCCACGGCTCCCACGGGATCGCCCGAAGAAGGTCGTTTCCTGATGGGAAAGCTCCTCGATCGCAAGGGACCGCGGCCAACCGGCATCTTCGCCCATCACGACCTGATGGCCTTCGGCGCGCTGACCGCGGCGGAGGAACGAGGCTTGCTGGCTCCGAGGGACCTGTCGATGATCGGCTATCACGATTTGCCACACGATGACCGCATCGTGCCCCCCCTCACCTCCATCCGTCAACAGCGCGAGGAAATCGGCCGGACCGCCGCCCAGTTTCTCGTCCAAATGCTCACCTCGCCCGGCCCGCCGCCGGCGTCTCGACGGCTCGCCCCCGAGCTGGTAGTGCGCCAATCGACCGGTCCGCCTCCTGACATTCGTTAACCTTGAGCCGTGGCCATGCCATCGGTCGAGCGGATCGTCGAGACCGTGCGAAAATCAATGAAATGACCCCGGTCAGCGAGCTGATCTCCGTTCGCCACACCGACCTCTATATCAATGGGTCCTGGAGACCGGCCTCCGACGGCCAGCGGATCGACGTCCAGGACCCGGCGACGGGCGAGGTGATCGCGACCGTCGCCAGCGCCTCGGTGCAGGATGCGCTCGCCGCCGTGCAGGCGGCCGCTGACGCGTTCCGGTCCTGGGCCGCCAGGCCGCCACGGCAGCGCGCCGAGATCCTGCGCAAAGGCTTCGAGCTGATGATCCGCGACCAGGAAAGGCTCGCGGAGTTGATGGTCCGCGAGAACGGCAAGCCGATGGGCGAGGCACGCGGCGAGGTTGCCTACGCAGCCGAGTTCTTCCGCTGGTTCTCCGAAGAAGCCGTGCGGAATATCGGCTCGGTGTCCATCTCGCCCAGCGGCGCCAACCGCATCCTCGTCGAGCACCAGCCCATCGGTGTGTCCGTGCTGGTCACGCCGTGGAATTTTCCGGCGGCGATGGCGACCCGGAAGATCGGGCCCGCCCTGGCCGCCGGTTGCACCGTCGTGTTGAAGCCGGCATCGGAAACGCCGCTGACGGCGCTGGCGATCGCGGACCTCCTCGAGCAGGCCGGCGTGCCAAAGGGCGTCGTCAACGTAATCTCGTCGAAGCGGTCGTCGGAAGTGGTCAAGGCCATGCTCGAGGATCCGCGGGTGCGCAAGCTCTCCTTCACGGGCTCGACCGAGGTGGGGCGCCTCCTGCTGGCGCAGGCGGCGGAGAACGTGATCAGCTGCTCGATGGAGCTGGGCGGCAACGCGCCGTTCATCGTGCTGGCGGACGCTGACCTGGATGCCGCGCTCGAGGGTGCGATGGTCGCCAAGATGCGAAACTCGGGGCAGTCGTGCATCGCCGCGAACCGGTTCTACGTCGAGGCGCCGGTCGCCGAGAAGTTCTCGACAATGCTGGCCCGGACCATGGGCGCGTTAGCGGTCGGATCAGGCATGGATCCCGACGTCAAAGTCGGACCGGTGATCAACGAGCCGGCGCGCGAGAAGATGCTGGGACTGGTTGCGGAAGCGGCGGGGCATGGGGCCCGGGTGCTCACAGGAGGCAAGGCGCCGAGCCGCCCGGGGTATTTCGTCCCGCCTACCGTCCTAAGCGAGGTTCCACCCGATGAGCACATCCTCAAGGAGGAAATCTTCGGGCCGATTGCTCCGGTCGTGACCTTCCGCGATGTCAACGAAGCCATCGAGTTTGCGAATCGGACCGACCGTGGCCTCGCCTCTTACGTCTATACGCGCGACCTGGCCAAAGGCCTCGCGATCGCCGAGGCGATCGAGTCCGGGATGGTCGGGCTCAATCGCGGCTTCATCTCCGACCCGGCCGCCCCGTTCGGCGGGGTCAAACAAAGCGGCATCGGCCGGGAAGGCGCGCACGAGGGACTGATGGAGTTTCTCGAGACGAAGTACATCGCCACGAACTGGTAGCGTCGGCGGCCCCGCGTTAGCCCGGCGGCTCGCCTGAGCCTTTCCGTCCTCGTAGCACACTGATGAGGATGCCGCCCTCGAGGACGAGCCCAAAAGACGAGACACATTGACCCACTGATGAGCAAGTCATGCAGGTGCACCACCGGGTTGACGTCGGTGTCCGCTTGCGAGCCGTTATCGCTGACCTGGGTGATTTTCCCCTCGTAGAGCGTGACGTCAACGGCCTCGCCGCGCTCCAGCCAAGAAGGCGGCCTAACCAGGAAGGTCGTCATCCGGCCAGGCTGTATACGGGTCGGAAGCCCAACGGAGAAATTGGTCGTCAGCGTTCCCCGTCCTGCCTGGGTGTCGACCGCAGTGATCGTCCCGTGGACCAGCTGGACGCAGTTACCAGCCGACGGGTCAGCCGCGCACGGCGACGCCTGCTGGTAGGCGTGGGCCGCAGGCGCTGCCCGCACCGCGTTATAGAAGAACAATCCGCCGGCGACCCAAGGAAGTGCCGAAAGCCCGACGAGCAGAGCGACCAAGCCAGAACAACGGCTGGAGGCCGATCTTCCTACGTCCGCGAGCGACCGTTTCCAGCCGGAAGTCTAGCCGGCGACGGCCAGCTGCTGCGACCAGTGGTAGCCACCATCGTTCGTCCGTACGATGACGTCGTGACCGTTGCCGTCGACGGCGAGCACCCAGCCCGTAGAGGTGTTCACGAAGGCCGCATCGAAGGTCTGCCACGCACCGTTGACTTGCCCCGTGCTCTTTAGCGTGGCGCCACCGCCGGTAGCGATCATGCACGAGGCGGCGTTGGCCGGCGGCGTGTCACCCACGAAGACGGCGTCGGACGGATCGACGACGCTGAAGCTTCCGGGGTAGGAACCGGGACCGGCCGGAACACCAGGCATTGCGTTGCCGATCGTACCGGCCTCAGCCATCACCGTGCGCCAGGTCTGGCCATTCGTCGTGGCATAGACCACGTATGGCGCATGGCCGGCCGCCGCACCACCCGGAACCCACTGCACCCATAGCGCCGACGGCGCGGCGCACTCGACGCGCGCCCATCCCGAAAGACCGGGATCGCTGCGCGCCATCTGCAGCGCCTGGCTCCAGGTCTGGCCGCCGTTCTGACTGCGGTACACCGTCCCGGACAGGGTCGCCAGCCATCCATGGCCGCTGTCACTGAAGCACACCGACTGTGGGTCGCGCGGGGTGTGGAGGTCGGTCCACGACCGGCCGCCGTCAGTCGAGACGACCACGCTGCCGGCGCTGCTGGGCATCAGGACGCCATGCATGATCAGCGGCTCGTTGCCGCCGGCAATTCCCCAGCCCTGGCTGGGGCTGACGAAGTGCACCGAACGGATCCACTGCCGGCCCTCGCCGAGCTGGTGCCAGCTGCGTCCACCATCGGTGGTTCCGAGTAACGACTGGCCACCTACAACCCAGCCGGTCGTCGTGCTGATGAAGTCCACGCCGACAAAGGTCTCGGTTGAGGAATACTGCTTCGTCCAGTGGGTTCCGTCGCTGGTCGTGTAGATGGCGTGCGAGCCAACCGCCCAGCCCAGGCTCGGACCGACCATTTGAATCGACGCCAGCGCGGGGACTCCCTGAGGCACGGCACCGGACGGCGGCGCCGCCGGCGGGGTTGGCGTTGCTGTTGGCGACGGTGAGGGCGTCGGCGTCATGTCGGGGCTTGCGCTCGGTGTCGCCGTGGTCAGGGTGATGGGTGGCCCGTGCGATGGACGGCCCATGGCTCGCAGCTGCATCGCGCCGAAGGCGATCACCAATCCAAGGACCAGGACGCCGGCAGCCGCGGCGAAGGCCGGCAACGCGCCAAAACGGCTCGACGACCCCCGGGTTGTGAGGCGGGTCACGAGGCTGGTCGCCAGATCGGCCGGCGGGTTGGCCTCGCGCCGAAACGCCTGCGCATAGCGGCGGAGGCGGCCTTCGCCCGCGGAATCCTTTTCCATCAGTTTGACTGCTCCTGGATGTTGAGTTCGGGACCCAGGCGGCGAAGCTTCTGCACCGTGCGATGCAACAGGACACGCACCGTCGCAGGCTTGATGCCGAGCGCGCGGCTGATCTCATCGGCCGGCTGGTCTTCGAAGTAATAGAGGTAGGCGACCTGACGTTCGCGCGGAGACAGGGAGCGGAGCAGCCGGCCCATTTCCTGGTCACCGACCCGCCGCTCGATCACCGCCATTGGGTCGGGCGCCTCGGGCGCCCAGAAACGGATCCGCCGGGCGAGCGCCTGGCGCCGGTGGTAATCGGTGGCACGGCTCGACACGATTCGATAGAGGTAGCGCCGGAAGTCGGCCAGCTCTGAGGGCGTGGCGGGCGACGCCCAGAGTTGGGTCAAGGCCTCTTGCAGGACCTCCTCGGCGATGGCGGGATTCTGGGTAAGCATCAGGCTGAACTGGTAGGCGGGACGCGCCAGTAACCGAACGTGCGCTTCGAACCACGGACGATCAGCACTGGTCAGCGTGTTCTCCTTGTTCACCTGTACTACGAATGGCGCACCCAGGGCGTTTACATCGTGAACGCCGTAAAAAAGCCAAGCGTTACTGAAGCCTACGGGCGAATCGGCGCATCATTGACCGGTGGGCGAGATCCTCGTCGTCGCGACGGGTGGCGCCGGCGGCGACTTGCCGCCGCTCGTGGCCGCCAGCCTGGCGTTGCGTGAGCGGGGCCACGAGATCACCTTTATCGGTGATGCGTCGGTGCAGCGCACGCTCCTTCCACTCCAGGTGGACGTCGAGGTCCTACCGACAGAGGTCGATCTCGGTCCTCGCCTGGCGAGCGTGGTCCAGGAGGCGATGCAGGCGTCGGGGAGCGATCTGGCAAAGGCCGGTCCGATGCTTCAGCGCGCTATGACCGTCTGGGCTCATGACGTGGCGGAGCCGATCGCGCTGTCGATCGAGCGCCATAAACCGACCGCCATCGTCACCTCCCTCTTTGGCGTCGAGGCGGTTGACGCCACCTGCCCGCCGTGTCCATGGGCGGTCGTCAACAGCACCTTTTACATCGGCCCCAACCCGCCGCGCCCGGTTGAGGAGGACTTTGGCCCGCGGGCGATCCCCCTGATCACGCGCTACGCGGAACTGCTCGAGTCAGCGGACCTCGTGTTGCACGCCACGGACCAGGTCTTCGACTACTCGTTTGATCGCCTGCCGTCTCGGCACCACTACGTCGGACCGCTTGGCATCTGGGAGCCACCTCGAGAACGTCCACGCTACCTTCAAGAACCCGGCGATCCGTGGGTTCTTGTTTCGATCAGCTCGCAGCGTCAGGATGACGTCGTGCTCGCCGACGCGGCCGGTCGCGCGCTCGCCGATGAGCGCGTCCGAGTTCTCGTCACGCTCGGACCGGAACACGAGCCCTCAGAGCTCACGGCGCATCCATCGAATGCGCGGGTCGAGAAGACCGTTTCGCATTCGGCCGTGTTGGGGCAAGCGGCACTGCTCGTCAGCCACGCAGGGCACGGAAGCGTGATGAAGGCGCTGTGGCACGGGAAGCCGATGGTGCTGGTTCCATGGGGCCGTGATCAGCCCGGCGTCGCCGCCAGGGCCGAGGCGCTCGGTGTCGCCGAGGTCGTGCCGTGCGCGCAGGCAACCGCCGAAACTATTGGCGCCGCCGTGAAACGGTCGCTCGCCGATCAGGAGATGGGCCGTAAGGCCGCGAAGCATTCCGCTCGACTGCGCGCAACAGATCCACCGGCACAGGCGGCGGCCCGGCTCGAGTCACTGCTCGTGTGAGCGACTAAGGGGTTGCTGCCGGAAGCCAGGCCGGGCGGGCGGTCTCGTAGCGCGCGATATCGGTCTCCCGCCGCAGCGTCAGCGCAACCTCATCCCAACCGTTGAGCAGGCACTCGCGGTAGAACGGGTCGATCTTAAACGACGTCTCGAATCCGCCCGCGCCAATCCGCTGGGCCGCGAGGTCGACGGTGACCTCCATCCCGGGCTCCTCGGTGGCGAGACGCATGAGTTCCGCAACCTGAGGCTCCGGGAGCTCGACCGGGAGCAGGCCGCTGCGAAAACTGTTGCTCTTAAAGATGTCGCCAAAGGACGGCGCGATCACGACGCGAAACCCGGCGTCGAGCAACGACCAGGCCGCGTGCTCGCGCGACGATCCGCAACCGAAGTTCGCGCCGGTCACCATCACCTGCGCGCCCCGGTACTCCGGTTTGTCCAGGATGAAGTCGCCAACGCGGCGCCAGTCGTAAAAAAGGAAGGGGCCGTAACCGGAGCGTTCGATCCGCTTGAGAAATTGCTTGGGGATGATCTGATCGGTGTCGACGTTTGCCCGGTCGAGCGGGGCGAGAACGCCGGTGACGCGGGTGAAGGGTTCCATCAGTTCCTCGAGAATTCCCTCACGTCGACCAGGTGGCCGGCGATCGCCGCCGCGGCCGCCATCGGCGGGCTGACCAGGTGGGTGCGGCCTCCGCTCCCCTGCCGGCCTTCGAAATTGCGGTTGCTCGTCGATGCGCAGCGCTCGCCCGGCCCGAGGATGTCGGGATTCATGCCGAGACACATGGAGCAGCCCGCATCGCGCCACTCGAAGCCTGCCTCGCGAAACACGGCATCCAGTCCTTCGGCCTCCGCCTGCTGCTTTACGCTGACGGAGCCCGGCACGACCATCGCCCGTACCGTGGGATGCACCGTCTGGCCGCGTATGACCGTTGCCGCCAGGCGGAGGTCCTCGAGGCGGGCGTTCGTGCAGGAGCCGATGAAGACGCGATCGATCGCGATGGCCTCGATCTTCGTTCCGGGCTCGAGCGCCATGTAGGCCAGCGCCCGCTCATCGGTCTCGGTTGCCGGGTTGGGCACACTGCCGGTCACCGGCACAGACTGCCCGGGATTGGTGCCCCAGGTCACATATGGCTCGAGCCGCCCAGCGTCGATCGACACATCCTGGTCGAATTCCGCGCCCGCTTCGGTCGGCAGGGCCTTCCAGCGCGCGACCGCCTCCTCCCATTGCTGGCCGCGGGGCGCATGCGGTCGCCCTTTCAAATAGGTAAAGGTCGTCTCATCAGGCGCCACCATCCCCGCGCGCGCGCCACCTTCGATCGTCATGTTGCAGACCGTCATCCGCCCCTCCATCGACAACGCGCGGATCGTCGACCCGCGGTATTCGATGACATGCCCGCGGCCACCGTCGACGCCAATCCGGGCGATGATGCCGAGCGCCACATCCTTGGCCGTGACGCCCATGGGCAGGTCGCCATCGACGGTGACGGCCATCGTCTTCGGCCGGCGTTGCCGCAAGCACTGCGTGGCAAGGACGTGCTCGACCTCGGACGTCCCGATGCCGAAGGCGAGCGCGCCGAACGCGCCGTGGGTCGAGGTGTGCGAGTCGCCGCACACGATCAACAGGCCTGGCTGGGTAAGGCCGAGCTCGGGCCCGATGACATGGACGATCCCCTGGCGGGCGTGGCCCATGCCGTACAGCGCGATTCCCTCCCGCCGGCAGTTGGCTTCCAGGGCCGACATCTGGCGTTCCGCGATCTCGTCGGCTGCCGCCCGCCCGCCGCGGGTCGGCACATCGTGGTCCATGGTCGCGACGGTGAGGTCGGGCCGGCGGACCCGCCGGTTGGCCAGGCGCAAGCTCTCGAAGGCTTGCGGCGACGTCACCTCGTGGACGAGGTGGAGATCGACGTAGAGCAGGTCGGGCTCGCCCTCGCCGGCGGCGACGATGTGCTCGTCCCAGATCTTCGCCAGCATCGTCTTTCCCATCGCGCGATTCGTTGGACCCACGACGCGAATCTACCTCGTTTCGGCGAGGGCCCGCACGCGCAAAGCGAGCAGGAGATCCAGCCGGGCGTCGGCGTCCTTGAGGTCGACCCCGGTGACCTCGCTGATCCGGCGTAGCCGGTAATGCAGTGTGTTGAGGTGAATATGCAAATCGCGCGACGACTGCCGCAGGTTGCCATGCCGCTGCAGGTAAACCTCGAGCGTCTTCAGTAGTGGCGTGCCGCGGGCCCGGTCGTAGTCGACCAGCGGCGCCAGCATGCGGCCGGCAAAGGCGTCCAGGCCAGCCCGATCTTCGACCTGCGCCAGCAGCCGGTAGACACCGAGGCGTTCGTAGTTGATGACCTGCTCGCGTTTGCCGAAGCGCACCATCAGGTCGAGTGCGCGCTGGGCTTCGACGAAGGCGGGCTTGAAGTCTTCAGGCTTGACGCAGAGCCGGCCTATCGAGACCGACACTGTGATGCCGAGCTCCGACTCAGCGACGGCCTCGCGGATCCGCGTGGCGAGGCCCTCGGCCTCGGGGTCGGTGCCGTCGGCGGATTGTGGCACGAGCACGATGACGCTATCGCTGTGGGCGCTGACCAGGTGGCGCGGATGCTGACGGCGAACGGCGCCGGTCACGACCTGGAAGAGTTGATGCTTGAGCGCGATGACGCGCCCCTCCTCGTAGCGTCGCTCTCTGATGAACCGTCCGAAGTGGTCCACATCGACCACCAGCAGCCGGTGCGGCACCGAGAGGTCGTAGTGAAGATGTCGCGCCCGGCGCTGGACGTTCGCCTGGTCGCCGAAGGTGCCGTTGAGCAGGTCATCGACCAGCTCGCCGCGCACCCGATCCTCGGCTTCCGCGACCTCGCGCTGCTTGATCATCTCGAGCGCGATCACGGTGGCCGCGTGCTCAACCGCCACCATCGCCAGCTCCTCGAGGTGCTGCGGGTGATCGATGATCGACAAGTAACCCAGGTTCTCGCGACCGGCGAGGACGGGCGTGATGATGCGGGGCGCGGTCAACCCCAGCTCCGGAAAGGGTGGAACCTTGTGTGGCGCGCGGCCGCGCACGACCTCCTGCAGCATGCTCTTGATGGCCGCCGCCTGGCGAACCTTGAGCGGGGTGCCGTGGTGAGCCAGCGTTTGCTGCCGGTGCTTGTCGGTGACACCCGGGACCACGTGGCTGGCCAGCAGGTGGAAGCTCACGTCCTCGAGCGTGACCGAGCTCTCGACCAGCTCGCCCAGCGTCTTGACGATCGCATCCAGGCCCTGGCCGTCGAGGGCGAGGTGGGTGAACTGCGTGTGGATCTCGATCGAGCGCCGCAGCTGGCTGTTCTGGGCGTTGATGATGCGCTCGAGGATCGGGTTCATGATCTCGAGGTAGGAGACGTCCGGGGGGATCCGGATCAGGGGGATCTTGAATTCGTCCGCCTGGCCCAGCATGTCCTCGGGGATCTGGGGGAGGTAGCGCTCCGGCTTGATGACCAGGCCGGCGGAGCCGACCGCTGCCAGGTTGCGCATCAAGTCCTTCTGGGCCGCCTGGTCATCCTTGATCGCGAACGCCACGGTCAGCAGCAGCTCGCCCTCGGCGAGCCAGCTGATCGTCTCTGGGGATTCGAGCACCTTCACCCAGGTGATCGTGCGGTCGAGGCCGCTGGCCCCGGCCAGCACCTCGCCCCTCCTCAACCCCCCCAGCGCCATCGCTTCCCGGACTGTGAGCGCCATGGGAGTGACTAGTATGCCCCAAGCTGGGGCTGGCGTGAAGGACCAAAGGAACCAATGACTTTTGGATGGTTTGCACAATGGACTCGCACGGCCGAGGCTGGTAGCGTTTCGGGTTGAGTCAACCGGCGTTGATGGGGATTTACTCACCCCCGGAGCCGGGCGGCTCGACAAGAGCGGCGGCCGTGGCCGCAAGCAGGGTGGTACCGCGGGAGGCGATCCTCTCGTCCTTGCAGCAGGAACGTGTCGTTCGACCAAGCCAGCTGCAACGAGGAGGAAGGTACCAATGGCCAGCTACACCATCGAGATCCCTGACGGGTTGCACCACGAGATCCAGGAGCGACGGCACCAGATCGACGTGGCGGACATCTGCACGCAGGCGCTGAGCGCCGCCGTCGCCGGGCGCCAAACGCAGGCCCATCCGTTCGGGCGCGGACACGAGGTCACCGAAGCGATCAATCGCATGTTCAGCGGTTGAGAGGCGTCGGATCTGATGAGTACTGAAATGATCGACCGCGTCGAGCAGGAGCTGACACCGTTTGGGCCGGCGCCGCTGGAGCGCACCAGCGGCAACTTCTGGCTGATCGAGACGCTCCGCCGCTGGGGCATCACCTCCTACGCCGGCGTCAACGGTGGTGGCTTGATCCACGTGACCAAGCACCTCGAGCCCTTGTCCGACCCGTCGGAAGCGACAGACGGCGCGCCCCGCATGCTGACGATGGGCGAGTACGTCGCCGGCTTCGTTCCGCTCGGGTACTACCTCGCCTCCGGCCGCGTCGCCGGCTGTATCACCACGACCGGCGCCGCCACCAAGCTGGGAGGGAGCGGCCTGACCGACGCTAAGCTGCACAACATCCCGGCGGTCTACCTGGTTGCCCTTAACTCCACGCTGTCGATCGGCCAGGCGCCACTTCAGGACGTGTCGGTCCACGGCATGAACATCGTGCCGCAACTCCAGGCCGAGCTGGGTGATGGCTGCATCGTGATCGACGACATCGACACCATGGAGGAGCAGCTCGAGCGGGCCCAGGCGATCCTGATGGAATCCAAGCCGATCGCCATCGCCTTTTATCCGGACATCCTCTCCAAGGACATCGAGGTCGACGTGCCGTCACGTCTCCGCCCCCGCGGCTTTCGTCCGCAGGACGTCGAGCGCTTCGTGCAGGACTTTCCGCAGATCGCCGACGGGCGCCGGGTCGTGATCTATGTCGGCAGCGAGGCCGCGCGCTGGCCGGGCATGCCGGCCCTGACCACCCAGCTGGCGGAGCTGCTGCAGGCGCCGACCGTCTGGTCGGTCAACGGGGCGAATGCCGTTTCGCCCGACAACCGCTACGGCTTCGGCTACATCTCCTTCGGCGGCAACGACGAGGCGATGAAGCTCTGGCGAAGCGTCGGTCCCGACGACTGCGTCATTACGCTCGGCTTCGATCCGGGCGAATATTCGCTCAACCTGGCGACGATTCCCGCCGGACAGGTTTGGAACTTCACGGGGTGGACGGAGCAGTACGGCCACATCGCCGGCGAGTTCCGCCATCGCGTTCGCGGCAACTACGACGTGGTGCATGGGGACCTGGACGCGGTTCTACGAGAGGTCATTCCGCAGCTGTCGAAGCGCGGCGTCGGCCGGCGGCCACCGATGGATGTGCCCGAACGCCTCAATACCCGCCAGATCTCTCGCGACGTGCGCGAGGGTAGCGTCGACTTCATCCGCTTTTACGAGCAGCTGCACCAATCGTGGCGGCCGAACAGCATCGGGTTCGACGACGTCTGCATCGCCTACAAGGATCGGCAGTACGTCACACAGCGACCCCATCCCTGGATTCCGTTCCACAGCACCCATGACGGGTCGGCGATGGGCGGCGGTTTCGGGCTGGGCGTCGGCGCAAAGATGGCCGATCCCGGCCTCCATACCTTCGTCTTCTCCGGCGACGGCTGCTGGCGCCTCTTCGGCGGCGCGCTGGCCGACGCCGCCAACCTCGACCTGCGGCTCTTCATCATCAACAACGGCGTCTACGGGATCGTCGACAAGGGCCTCGAAGTCGTCATCCCCGACGTCGAGAAGCGGCGCTACCATTCGACGCTGCCGACGATCGACTTCGTCGGTGCGGCGAAGGCGCATGGCTGGGACGGCTACCGGGTGAAGCCGGACTTGAGCAATCTCAAGGAGATCATGGACGCCTGCTATGAGACCTCGGGCCAGTCGATCCTGATCGACGTGCCGGTCGACGCCGACCAGGTGATCGGCCTCAACCCCCGGCTGAACAACCTGACGACCAAGACGTACCTCTAATGGCCAAGGTCTACTACGACGACGACGCCGACATGGCGGCGCTGGCGGGCCAGCGAGTCGCGGTCATCGGCTACGGCAGTCAGGGCCACGCGCACGCCCTGAACCTGCAGGACAGCGGCGTCGATGTCGTGGTCGGCCTCTACAAGGGCAGTAAGTCCTGGGAGGCGGCAGAAAAGGAAGACCTACGCGTCGAGACGGTCGAGAAGGCCGTCGAACTCGGCAACCTGGTGATGATGCTCGTGCCGGACCAGACGCAGAAGCGGCTCTACGACGAGGTGGTCAAGCCGAACCTCAAGCCGGGCAGCGCGCTGATGTTCGCGCACGGCTTCAACATCCACTTCAGCCAGATCCTCCCGCCGGCGGATATCGACGTCGCGATGGTCGCGCCCAAAGGGCCGGGCCATATCGTGCGCCGGCTCTTCAAAGAGCGGGTCGGCGTCCCCGCGCTGTTCGCCGTCCACCAGGACACGACCGGCAAGGCGCGCGCCCGCACGCTCGCCTACGCCCGCGGGATCGGCTCGACGATGGCGGGCGTGCTGGAGACGACGTTCAAAGAGGAGACCGAGACGGACCTTTTCGGCGAGCAGGCCGTGCTCTGTGGTGGACTGACCTCGCTGGTCAAGACCGGCTTCGACACCCTGGTGGAAGCCGGCTACCAGCCGGAGCTCGCCTACTTCGAGTGCCTCCACGAGATGAAGCTGATCGTCGACCTGATGTACCAGGGCGGCATGAGCTACATGCGGTACAGCATCAGCGACACCGCCGAGTTCGGCGACTACGTCAGCGGCCCACGGATCATCAGTCCCGCCGTCCGCGAGGAGATGCGCCAGATCCTCCGTGAGATCCAGGACGGCACCTTCGCCCGCACCTGGATCCTGGAAAACCAGGCCGGCCGGCCCGCCTTCAACGCCTCCCGGCAGCGCGCCAAAGGCGAGCTGATCGAGAAGGTCGGGGCGGAGCTGCGCGCCATGATGCCCTGGCTGAAAGCCGACAAGAAGGCCAGCAACTGATGGAGGCCCGAGTACCGACACCGACCGGCGACCGCGTGTTCATCTTCGATACCACCCTGCGCGACGGCGAGCAATCGCCCGGCGCCTCGCTGACCCCGGATCAGAAACTGGCGATCGCCTGGCAGCTCGCTCGCCTCGGCGTTGATGTAATCGAGGCCGGCTTCCCCCTCTCCTCTCCCGGCGATTTCGAGGCGGTGCAGCGAATCGCCCGGCAGGTTCGGGGCCCGATGATCACCGCGCTGGCGCGGGCGGCTCGTCCCGACATCGATGCTGTATGGCAGGCTGTCCAGGATGCCGAGCGAAAGCAGATCCACATGGTGCTCTCGGTGTCCGACATCCATATCGAGCGGAAGCTGCGCTCCAACCGGCGCGATGTGCTCCGCCGCGGCGTCGAAGCCGTTACCTATGCCCGCTCGCTCTGCGATGACGTCGAGTACTCGCCCGAGGATGCCGGCCGCGCCGATCTCGCGTACCTCTTCGAAACGCTCGAGGCCGTGATCGACGCCGGCGCCACGGTCGTCAACATCCCCGACACGACGGGCTACACGCTCCCCAACGAGTTCGGGGCGCTGATCGCGTCGATCCGCGACAACGTCCGCAACATCGACCGCGCCTTGATCAGCGTGCATTGTCACAACGACCTCGGCCTGTCGACCGCGAACAGCGTCGCCGCGGTCCTGAATGGCGCCCGCCGGGTCGAATGCACGATCAATGGCATCGGCGAGCGGGCCGGCAACGCCTCGCTTGAGGAAGTCGTGATGATCCTGCGGACCCGCGAGAAGTCGCTCGGGCTGCGAACCGGTATCGACACCACTCGCCTGGCGGAGGTCAGCGCGCTGGTCTCGAAGCACACCGGCATCCCGGTGCAGCCGAACAAGGCGGTGATCGGCGCAAATGCCTTTGCACACGCTTCCGGGATTCACCAAGACGGCATTCTCAAAGACAAGCTGAATTACGAGATCATGCGGCCCGAAGAGGTAGGGATGGGAGAGAGCCGGATCGTGCTCTCCCCCAGGTCGGGGCGCCACGCGTTTCAGTTCCGGCTCCGCGAGCTCGGGTACCACCTCTCGGAGGCGGACTTCGGCCGGGCCTGGGAGCTCTTCCTGGAGCTCGCCGACCGCAAGAAAGACATCCTCGATCGGGACCTGGAGGATATCGTGCGCCTCACGCAATCGCTCGCAACAACGGCCCCTCCCCCTCAGGGGGAGGGCAGGGTGGGGGCTATCGCCTGATGGCAATCGAGCCCCTGCACCCGGAAACGGCGCCACCCCCGCCAACGAAGGCGGTCTATGGTGGCTTTGCCTACTTCAAGGGCGCGATCGTGCCCTTCGGAGAGGCGAACGTCAGCATCGGCACCCACGCGTTGAACTATGGCACGGCGTGCTTCGAGGGGATCCGCGGGTACTGGAACGCCGAGCAGCATGAGATCTACCTCCTGAAATTGGCCGAGCACTACCAGCGGTTTCTCAAGTCGGCGGCGCTGCTCAAGATCAAGGTCGAGGAGAACGTCGACCAGCTGTGCGAGCTGACCCGCGAGATCGTCCGCCGTGACGGCTACCGGACCGACGTCTACGTCCGGCCGATCGCCTACAAGGCCTCCGCCATGATCAAGGTCGATCTGCACTCGTCCGAGGATGCGGTTGCGATTTTCGCCATGCCGATGGGGGCCTACGCGCGCATCGACGGGCTGCGAGTCACGATCTCCTCCTGGCGGCGGGTCAGCGACAACAGCATCCCGGCCCGGGCGAAGATCACCGGCGCCTATGTCAACACCGCGCTGGCCACGGAAGATGCCAACGCCGCCGGTTACGACGATTGCCTGATGCTCACGGAGGACGGTCACATCGCCGAGGGGGCCGCGGCCAACTTCTTCATGGTCCAGGGCCGAACCCTGGTCACACCCCCCGTCACGGATGACATCCTGGTTGGCATCACCCGCGCCGCCGTCATGCGGCTGGCCCTCGACTTCGAGCTCGACGTCGTCGAGCGAAGCATCGACCGCACCGAGGTTTACCAGGCCGATGAGGCCTTCCTCTGCGGCACCGGCGTCCAGGTGGCGCCGATCGTCGAGGTGGATGGGCGCCGGGTTGGCACCGGCCGGCCCGGCACCATCACAATGGGACTCCAGGAGGCCTATTTCCGCGCGGTGCGGGGCCAGGACCCGCGCTACCGGCAATGGTGTACCCCGGTTTATGGGGGGATGCCCCGAATTACGTAGTCAAGTTGCAAGGCGGAGGCAGGGACTGTTAGGCTTTTCGGACAACTGAATACCGACGGTTATCAAGAGTGGCGGAGGGACCGGCCCAGAGATGCCTGCCAACCTACCGGGTGACCGGCAAGGTGGAAAGTCCGTCAGACGAGAGTCTGAAAGATGATGCAGTCACGGACGAGACGGCCCCTCCCCCCAGGGGCTTTTTATTTGTTTGTGATCAAGCGTCGAGGAGGAATTCGGTGAAGCAGTTGCGCTGTCGGGAGTGCGGACGATTGCGGGAGTTCGAGCCCGCCTACGTCTGCGAGCACTGTTTCGGACCGCTCGAGGTCGCCTACGACCTCGACGCCGTCAGGGAGCGGGTCAGCCGCGACTCGATCGCGAAGGGACCGAACACCATCTGGCGCTATCGCGAGCTGCTGCCCGCCCCGAACGGCGAGCCCATCGACCTGGGGACTGGCTTCACGCCGCTGGTGAAAGCCCCCAACCTCGGGAAGGTCCTCGGCCTCGACCATCTCTATCTGAAGAACGACACGGTGAACCCGACGGGCTCGTTCAAGGATCGCAACGTGGCGGTCGCCACCAACTTCGCGCTCTCCTACGGCTTCGACACGCTCTCCTGCTCCTCCACCGGTAACCTCGCCGGCTCGGTCGCCGCCTACGCGGCGCGCGCGGGAATGCGCGCGCTCGTCTTCATCCCCGCCGATCTGGAGCCGGGCAAAGTCGGCGCCGCGAGCGCCTACGGCGCCATGGTCGTGGAGGTCAACGGCACCTACGACGACGTCAACCGGCTGTGCGTCGAGCTCGCCGATCTGTACGGCTGGGCGATCGTCAACGTCAACCTCCGGCCCTTCTACTCCGAA
Organism: Candidatus Dormiibacterota bacterium; assembly: GCA_035544955.1. NCBI lineage: Bacteria > Bacillati > Candidatus Dormiibacterota > Candidatus Dormiibacterota bacterium. Next base: position 29,894 of record DASZZN010000005.1, on the reverse strand, counting down.
GGGAGCAAGACGCTAGCGTTCGAGGTGGTGGAACAGCTCGGCTGGAGGGCGCCCGATCACATCGTCGTCCCCGTCGCCGCGGGGTCCCTGCTCGCCAAGACCGCCAAAGCGTTCCAGGAACTCGTCGGCGTCGGCCTCGTCGACCGGGTCGCCACGCGGATCCACGCCGCGCAGGCGGAAGGCTGCGCCCCGGTCAGCACCGCGATCCAGGATGGCCGCGACCAGGTCACGCCGGTGCGGCCGAATAGCATCGCGAAGTCACTGGCGATCGGCAACCCCGCCGACGGCCGCTACGCTACACGGGCGGTGCGCGCATCGGGAGGGTGGGGCACCGCCTGCCGCGAGGACGCGGTCCAGGAAGCGATGGCACTGCTGGCCGAGACCGAGGGCGTCCTGAGCGAGCCCGCCGGTGGCGTCGTGGTCGCCGGGCTCAAGGAGCTCATCGGCACCGGCCGCATCCAGCGGAAGGAAACCGTCGTGATCTGCGTCACCGGCAACGGCCTGAAGACGACTGAGCTCTTCGATGTCCGCGATGGGCATCGGCTGCACCTGGCGAAGCCCCGCGCGTCGGAGTTCGAGACGGCGCTGGCCGCTGCGGAAAAAGCGCCCGCCAGCGTCGCATGACCCAAACGCTTCGGGTCGGCATCCTTGGCGCGACCGGGCTCGCCGGCCAGCAGGTGCTCGCCGCACTGGTCCAGCACCCGTGGTTCACGGTTGCGGCGGTGGGCGCCTCCGAGAGCTCGGCCGGAAAATCGCTGGGCGACGCGCTCCGCGACCCGTCCGGTGCGAGCCGCTGGTTTGCCGAGGGCCACCCTGACGGGTCGCTGCTGGCGCTCCGCTGCCTCAACGATGAGCAACTCCTCGCGCAGCCGCTCGACCTGGTCTTCAGCGCGGTCTCCAAAGAGGTCGCGGAAGTCTGGGAGCCTCGCTTTGCGGAACGGGTGCCGGTCATCAGCACCGCGTCGGCGTTTCGCTATGACCCCGATGTCCCGATCTTGATCCCAGGGATCAACGACGCGCATGCGGAAGCGCTGCACGATCAGCGCCGCAAACGCGGCTGGCGCGGCTTCATCGCGCCGATCCCCAACTGTACGACCGCCGGGCTGGCCGTCTCGCTGAAGCCGCTCCAGGATGCCTTCGGCGTCCGCACCGTGATGATGACCTCGCTCCAGGCCGTTTCGGGCGCAGGCCGGCAGGGCGGGGTGCTGGCGCTTGACGTGATCGACAACGTCATACCCTTCATCCCGGGCGAGGAGGAGAAGGTCGAGCGCGAGACGAAGAAGATCCTCGGGCACTGGGGCGAGCCCGCGCAATTTACGGTTTCCTGCACTTGCACGAGGGTCAATGTCCAGGACGGACACCTGGAAGCCGTCTACGTGGGGACCGAGCGGCCGTCCGATGCGGCGACGGCCACCGCGGCGATGGAGCGGTTCGGCGTCGACGGGCTCAAGGGTCTGCCCTCGGCGCCCGAACGGCTACTGCAGGTCAACCGCGACCCCTTCCGCCCGCAACCACGCCGCGACCGAAACGCGGGCGACGGCATGACGGTCACGGTCGGCCGCGTGCGCGATGAGCCGGCGCTCAAGGGCGTCAAGTACGTCGTGGTCTCGCACAACACCAAGCTCGGCGCGGGCAAGGGGGCGGTCCTCGCGGCTGAATGGCTGACGCGGGAGGGCTTTATCACGTCTCAAACGCTCGCATGGCACTAGAGCGCCGCTCGCGTGGGGCGACGCCCCGAATTCCTGAGTCCCTTACGCGACCGATCCTCGTTCAGAAGTTCGGCGGCACGTCGCTCAGCACGCCGGCCCGCATCAAGCGGGCGGCCAAACGCGTGGCCGCCAGCCAGCGGGCGGGCTATGACGTCGTCGTCGTCGTGAGCGCCATGGGCGACTCGACCGACCATCTGCTTGGCCTGGCGTCACAGGTTGCCAAAGACCCGACCGCGCGCGAACTCGATCTGTTGCTCTCGACCGGAGAGGGCGTCTCCGCCCCGCTGATGTCGATGGCCCTCAACGAGCTGGGCGTGGCCGCCGTCTCTCTCCTCGGCTTCCAGGCGGGCATCCAGACCGACCAACGACACGCGAAGGCTCGCATCGTCGGCCTCACCCCGGGTCGGATCGAGCGCGAGCTGGCGGCGGGGCGGGTCGTCGTGGTTGCCGGCTTCCAGGGCATGGGCGACGAGATGGAAGTCACCACGCTCGGACGAGGTGGCTCGGACACGACGGCCGTGGCGCTCGCCGCGGCCCTCAAGGCGCAAGCCTGCGAGATCTTCACCGACGTGCGCGGCATCTACACCGCCGATCCGCGATTCGTTCCGAACGCGCGATTGTTGCCCCACATCGCCTACCCAGAGATGCTCGAGCTGGCCAGCTCTGGCGCCCGGGTGATGCACCCGCGAGCCGTCGAGATCGCCGAGGCTTACTCGATGGAGCTGCACGTCCGCTCGAGCTTTCACGCCGGGCCGGGTACCATCATCAGTTCGGAGGCAACGATCATGGAAGAGCGGAATCGGGTCCGGGGCATCGCGCACGAAGAGCACGTCGCCCGGCTCTCCGTCGTCGGCGTCCCAGATCGCCCCGGCATCGCCGCCGCCATCTTCGCGCCGCTGGCGGAAGCCGACATCGCCGCCGATGTGATCGTGCAGACCGCGAGCCACGAAGGTGTCACGGACATGTCGTTCACCGTGTCATCGGCCGACGGCAAGCAGGCGGAGCGTATCGTCCAGGGCGTCGCCAAAGAAATCGGCGCGCGCACGGTGCTCGCGCAAAACGGCCTCGCCAAGGTCTCGGTCATCGGCAGCGGCATCCGTGGGCAACCCGGCGTGGCGGCGACTATGTTCCGCACGCTGTCGGTCAACGGCATCAACATCGAGATGATTTCCACGTCGGAGGTGCGCATCACCTGCATCATCGACGCGAAAAAGGTCAAGGACGCCGTCGCGGCTCTGCACGAGGCGTTCAAGCTGTAGTGTCCAAAAGCGCCGCGGTGCGGGTCCCGGCATCGTCGGCCAACCTCGGACCGGGCTTCGATGTGCTCGCGCTGGCGCTCGATCTGCACCTCACGGTCGAGGCGCGCGAATCGCCGACCACGACGATCATCTGGAAGGGCGAGGGCGCCGGGGAAGTGCCGCTCAACCGCAAGAACCTGATCGTTCGCGCAGCCGGGGAGCCGTTCGCGGGATGGAGCCGCCCGCTGACTGGCCTCGAGCTTCGCGTGAAGAACGACATTCCAATCGGCCGCGGCCTCGGCAGCAGTGCCGCCGGTATCGTCGCCGGGATCACGCTGGGGGCGAAACTGCGCGGCCTGCGAATGCCGGCGCAGCGGCTCCTCGAGCTCGCCATCCCGCTCGAGGGCCATGGTGACAACCTGGCGGCCGCGCTCTACGGTGGCTTCTGCATCGCCGTGATCGAAAACGGCGGGGTGCGCGTGCATCGCCTCGACTGGCCAACTCGCTGGCGCGCCGTCCTCTTCGTTCCGAACGACGTCTCCCCCACTCACGAGGCCCGCCGCCTGGTGCCGCGCCGTCCGACGCGCGAGGATGCGGTATTCAATCTTGGCCGGGTCGCGGAGTGGGTGCTCGCCTGTTCACAAAAGGATCGCTCGCTGGTCGCCAGCGCGATGGACGACCGGCTGCATCAGCCCGGGCGGGCGTTGGCCTATCCCTATCTCGACGACACCATCGCGGCGGCCGAGCAGGCCGGTGCGCTGGGCGCGGCGCTCAGCGGCGCGGGCGGCAGTGTGATCGCCATCGCGGATCGGAACCTTGCGGCCGTCGGCAAAGCGATGATCAGGGCCGCCGGCTCGCACGGGATCAAGGGGAGCCTGGCCACGCTGAGGGCCGCGGCGGCTGGCGCCACCATGAAATGACCAGACCTTGTAACCCTTCTGAAAGGTTCGCACGGGCACACTGATCTCAGCGTGGAGACGTGCGTCGTCCCATGCCTGCCATTCCAGATGAGAAGGAGGTGAGAAGCATCACTCCAACGCAACGCGTTATTACGATCGTCGGCGTCGCCGGATCGCTCATCGCGGGCGGCGCGATCGGGGCCACACTGGCCGGTCCGCTAGCCGCCGCGGCGGCGAACACGGGCAATTCGACTCAGCAGATCGCGGCAACGGCGAGTCCGAGCGCGGCCGCGGGGACCTTCAAGTCCAATGAGGCCACGGCCCACGAGGCCGGTGAAAGCGCCACCGTCGAGGCCCAGGAGAACTCGGGCCAGCGACCAGGTGGTGGCACCGGGAAGTTCACGCCCAACGAAAACGCCACCCATGAGACGACCGAGAGCGCCGCACGTGAGGCGCAGGAGAACGCGGGCCAGCGCCCGACCGTTCCCTAAAACCACAACCTGATCGATCGACCGAGATTTGAAGAGGCTGGGCCACCGACGGGGTCCAGCCTCTCTTGGATCAGGCGCGCGCGGCGGCCGGAGCGGGCATTAAGCCCAGCTGCTGGAGAGCACCCGCCGCATCAAAGTACTGGTGAATCGATGTGACCCTGGCGTTGGCGTCGTTGGTCGCGACGTCGACGGCCGCTATCTCGACCTTCTTGTTAGTAGCCGGAAGAACGTCTCCGGTCGGCAGGCGGAGCGGGCCAGTGTTGGTTCCGGTGACTGTGTACTCGACGACGATCACATTTCCTTCGTTGAAGATGCGCTGGGCGGTCACCTTGATGTCAGGATAGGTTTCATACATCTGCGCAAAGTAAGCCCTGAGTGCGTCACGTCCTTTGATCCGACCGGACAGGGGCGAGACCAGCTCTGCGTCTTCCGTGAAGTCCTTCAGCCACTCGTCGATGCGATGCTGATTGAATAGCTCGATCGCATTTCGTGTCTTTTCCTTTAGGTCTGCCATGCTCAGGCCCTCCTTCAACGGCGCTTGGCGACAGCGGCCACATGATGCGCCGATCCAATCAACCTCAGCAAGCTGAACCTGAACCTTTCAGGATCTGCTCTCCCTCGACCCGTTTGCGTGAGAGGGTCCGGAGTCGGGCGGTCAGCTCGCGGCGGCTCGGAACTCCAGGAGGAGCGGCGAGCTGATCAGCACATCCGCGGTAGCGATATTCGTGGCCAGCGGAATGTTGCAGACGTTGCAGATTCGGAGCAGCGTCTGGATATCGGGATCATGAGGATGCTTGTCCAGTGGGTCCACCATGAAGAGGACCGCGTCGATGTCGCCCTCGACCACGCGGCTGGCAATCTGGACGTCGCCGCCATGCGGCCCAGCCGTCACCCGCTCGACGTCGAGCCCGACCTTGTCGCGCAACAGGTCACCGGTCGCCCCCGTGGCGACGATGTCGTACTCCTGCAGGCGGCTGCGGTTGAATGTCGCAAAGGCGACCAGGTCTGCCTTCTTGCCGTCATGCGCAATGATCGCCAGACGCGGCCGCTCACGATTCGAAGCTAACTTCACGTGCGAAAGCATACGTCCCCGGTATTTCGAAAGCATCGGACGCTGGCTACAAGAGTGTGACGGTATCTTTGAATTGATCGCACACCCCTACTGAACACCCCGATCGCCGCGGGTATTCCCCTATCGGTCACCCTGAGTGACGCTCGTACTACGCCAGGCACGGGCATCCTGCAGGAAATTCGTGAGCAACTGATGGCCATGCTCGGTCAGGATCGCCTCCGGATGGAACTGCACGCCGGCGAGCGGATGCTGCCGGTGCCGCAGTCCCATCACCGTGCCGTCCTCCGTCCATGCCGTGACCTCCAGGTCGTCCGGCAGGTTGTCGCGCTCGACCACCAGTGAGTGATAGCGCGTGGCCACGAAAGGGCTCGGAAGACCTCGAAAGACAGATTGCTCCCGGTGCATGATGCGCGAGACCTTTCCATGCATCACCTGCGCGGCACGCCGCACCTGCCCGCCGTAGGCTTCGCCGAGACACTGGTGGCCGAGGCAAACGCCGAGCATCGGGAGGGTCGGGCCTAGCTCGAGGAGGAGATCCTTACAGATACCAGCATCGGCAGGTGTTCCGGGCCCTGGCGAGAGCACCGCGGCAACGGGGCGCAGATCCGTGATTTGCTCGAGCGTGATCTCGTTGTTGCGGTGGACCACAACCTGCTCGCCCAGCTCACCGAGGTACTGAACCAGGTTGTAAGTGAAGGAGTCGTAGTTGTCGATCACCAGCACGACGTCCCTGAGATTCATGTCAGCCCGCGGCGGCGAGCGCCTGCAGCAGCGCGGATGCCTTATTGCGCGTCTCGAGGAACTCTTCCTCGGGGACCGAGTCGGCGACGATGCCGGCGGCGGCCTGAACCGTCGCATGGCCATCTTTCACCACCATGGTTCGAATCGCGATGCAGGTGTCGAGATCGCCGGTGAAGCTCAGGTAACCGATGGCCCCGGCGTAAACGCCCCGCCGCTCCCGTTCGAGCTCGGCGATGATCTCCATGGCACGGATCTTCGGCGCCCCGGTCACCGTGCCAGCCGGGAAACAGGCGCGCAAGGCATCCATCGGGCTGCAGTCGGCGCGCAACCGTCCGGTGATGTTCGAGACCAGGTGCATCACGTGCGAGTAGCGTTCGACATTCATCAACTCCGTCACCTTCACGCTCCCCGTCTCGCAGACCCGTCCGAGGTCATTGCGCCCGAGGTCGACGAGCATCACGTGCTCGGCCCGCTCTTTTTCGCTGGAACGCAGTTCGTCCTCCATGCGCTGATCGGCCGCCGCATCGCGACCTCGCCGTCGGGTGCCCGCGATCGGCCGGTAGCGCACATTGCGACCCTGCACCGTCACAAGGATTTCCGGGGATGTGCCAAGGATGGTGGTCGCGGGCAGCTTGAGGAAATACATGTAGGGCGAGGGATTGAGTGCCCGTAGAAGGCGGTAGACGTCAAAGGCATCGGCCAGGAGCGGCATGGTGAACCGCTGGGCAATCTGCACCTGGTAGATATCACCCGCAAGGATGTGCGACTTCGCCTGCTCGACGGCGTTGAAGAACTCCGGCTGCGACAACCGACCTTCGAGACTGACACCGGCCGGCCGGTCGGCGGGCTCGAGCGCCCGCAGGCGAACCGTCCGGTTCAGACGGCGGGCCAGGTCGTCGAGCCGCGCCACGGCTTCGGTATAGCGCGACTCGATCGGCGGCCGCTGCGTGCGGACGTGGGTGACGAGCTTCAACCGGTGTCGGACATGGTCGAAGCAGGCGAGCGTGTCGGTGATGATGAACACGCCGTCGGCCACCTGCAGTGGATCGGCCGCCGGCACCGGAAGGTGCTCCAGATAACCCGCGGCTTCGTAGCCCAGGTATCCGACCGCGCCGCCGCAAAACCCTTCGGGCAGACCCTCCGCCGGTTCCGCGGCAAATGTCTGCAGATAGGCTTCCAGGGCACGAAGCGGGTCCGCTCCGTCGAGCTCGCGCCGGCCACTGGCATCCTGTACCGTGGCGCGACCGCCCGCGATCGTCACGATCGCCATCGGGTCGGCCGCTACAAACGAGTAGCGGCCGAGCTGCTCGCCGCGCTCGACGCTCTCCAGCAGGTAGGCCGGACCATCGCTCGCCAGCGCCGCGTAGGCCGTCACCGGCGTCAGCGCGTCGGAGAGCATATCGCGAAAAATCGGCACCATCGGCGCCTGCCGGGCGCGTTCCTTGACCTGGTCGAGCGTCAGCGAAACAGACACGTGGCCCCCGTCATCACGAGGCTGCAGGATACGGGTTCTTTGGTCCGAGAGGCGCGACCGTCGTCAGCGGCATGTCCGCCAGGCTCGCGAGCAGAGAGCCCGCTGAGGTGGGCACGTCCCTTGCTGCCCGTAATAGATCGGCGAGCACCGCGCTCGCGGCGGCGTCCGGGCCCGCCCCCGGTCCTTCAAAGACGAGCGACCCGGCGTAGTCGGCGTCGAGGCTGATGGCATTCATCGCGCCATGGACGCGTGCCATCGGCGCATCCATGGGCAACAGTCGTGGACGGACGTCGGCCTCGATGGAGCCATCGTCGCGGCTCGTCGCGGCCGCTACCAGTTTGATGACGAAGCCACGCCCGCGTGCCGCCTCGACCTGCGCCGGATCGACGCCGCGAATCCCGACCCGCTCGATCTGGGAAGGGTCGATGGGGCGCCGAAAGGCCAGCATCATGAGGATGGCTAGCTTGGCGGCCGGGTCATGCGCGTCGACATCCGCGCTCGGATCCGCCTCGGCGAGACCGCGGCGCTGGGCGTCGGCGAGGGCTTCCGTATAGGTCGCCCCGCCGTCCATCGCGGCGAGGATCGAGTTGGTCGTGCCATTGAGGATGCCCATGATCGAGCGGATCCGGTCCGCGCCAAGCGTGTCGGCCAGGGTTTCGACGATCGGGATCGCGCTGGCGACGGAGGCCTCGAACCGAATCGTCCCGAGCCGGGCCAGTTGCGGCCCCTCCGCGGCGATCAGTTGCTTGTTGGCCGTGATCACCTGGCGGCCCGCCTGGAGCGCCGTATGTATATAGGTATGCGCCGGTTCGAGGCCGCCCATCACCTCGACGACGGCATCGAGGTGTGGCTGTGCCAGCAATTGCGCGGCGGGGAGCAACGGCGCCGGTGCGCGCCGGCCCTCAGGGTGCGCCACGGCGACGGCTTCCAGGTGGATCGGCCGGCCGGCGGCTTGGGTGATCCGATCGGCATCCTCCACCAACCGTCGCGCCAGCGCTCCGCCGACGTGGCCAAGGCCGAGCAGTCCAACGCGATACGGGGCACGCATTCGGGAACGCTACCATCACCGCCACAGCGGCCTCCCACGCCAGCGAGTTCAGCCGATGGCATGGCCAGCCGCGGGCCAGTTGACAGCGCCTCGATGTCCGAAGCGGAACGGCGTTAGTGCGGTGCGCTCGACTACCAACAGCCTGCAAGCCGTGGCGCCAGCGGACGATACATCCATGTTGCCGCACGAGCGCCGCGGTGGCCGGAAGGACGACGACTACACGGTCCCCGATCCTGCTAGCTCGCTTCGCTAAACACCTCCACATTGCCAGTCGCGCGGCGGCTCGCTATAGTTCGAGCACGGTGGGGCCCGGCACCTTCGAAGGCCTGTTCGTGATCCTCGTCGCCGTCGTCCCCGGCTACATCGCCCTGGCCCTGTGGGCGCGGAACAAGACGTGGCAGGAGCCGCCCACCGACCTTAAGTACGTGCTGCTCGCGATCGTCGTCAGCGCCGTGATCCAGCTCCTGGAGTTCCTACCCCTGACCTCTTGGTGGGTGTGGCCCGTTCACGACCGCCTCATCGACCATCCCATACGCGTCGCGTTCTGGGGCCTGTTCGCTCTCCTGCTCGTCCCGGCGATCGGCGGGCTCTACGCCGGCCGGCTCACCTCGCTCTCATGGGGGACGCTGTTCTGGGGCAAGAGCCCGCCGAGCCTCCGAACACGGGAGGGATGGAGGCGCGTGCTGCTCGAGGACCTGTTCCCGCCGGTTCCGCCGTCGCCGTGGGATAAGTTCTTCCTCGAAGACACGGCCGACGGGCAGTTCCTCGTCATCACTTTCAACGACGGTTCCAAGGTCGCGGGCAGCTACTATGGTCCCGCGTGGGTCGCGATGTCGCCCCAGACCCAAGGCATCTTCCTCGCCCAGGAGTACACGGTGAAGGACGGGCAGATCGACAAGGAGATAACGGAGTCAAAGGGCGTGCTGGTGCCGGTCACCTCGAACATCGCAAGCGTGAAGGTCCTGGCGGCAGCGTCGGACGCAAAGGAGGCAGCAAAGTGATCGAGACCATCGCCCGACACCGCGGCGACGAGGACGCGGAGATACTCCGCAAGGGCTATGACAAGCCGCTCACGCAGGAGAAGCCGCAGCCCGCGAGAGAGCCGCGCGAGCGGCCCGCCCCGCAGCAGGAGGGACAAAGGAGGTCCGACAATGGCTAAGAAGGGCGGTAAGAAAGGCTACGCGAAGCCGAAGACCACGACCAAGCCGAAGCCGAAGAAGTAACCAAGGTCCGCGCGACGCGGCTCATGCCCGTGTGAGTCCGACAAGCAGCTGTCGCAGACGGGTGCGAAGCTGATCCTGGCACGCCCGGGGAAGGGGCCGGTGGTCGGGTCGATGGCTCAGCGAGGTGACGGACATGCCGATCGTGACGAAGGTGCGGAAGGAGCGGTCCTCGGACGGGACGCACGAGCACGTCGCGGGCGTCTGCATAGTCGCCGTACATCACGACGCGCCCGGACTACACGACCGCGAACAACCTGGACAACCTGCCGACCTGCTAGGTCCCCCACAAGGGCACGTCCGTTCGCACTTATCCACAGGTTGTGGGCAACCGCTTGACCCGGCACTAAATGTGGGCTAGGATGTCGTGCAACGGCTGGCAGGTCGGTGGTTGTGACGCCCCCGCCGGAGCCAGCGAGGAGTGTTTCGCGTTGGCAAGCGACCCCATCGGAACCGCTGGCGGGACGACCGCCAGCCCACGCCGCCCCTCGGCGGCCCAACCTGGAGGCCTAATCATGCCTGCCGTCCCGGCCGTATGCACCAATTGCGGCGCCGTCTTCTCGTCCGGCATCGTCCTCGGCGACAGCCTCAGCGGCGTGTCAATGTCCGGCAGCACCGCCGGCACCTGCCCAAAGTGCGGCGGGATGGGGCTGGTAAGGGGCGGCGTGTACTCCTCCGGCAGTTCCTCTGGCGGTGGCCTGGGCCGTGCGACGCCGCGGCCGCCCACCAACGATCCGAGCCCCAGCGGGCCGTGTCCCTGCGGCGGCGGCAAGAAGTACAAGCGATGCCACGGCGCCGCGTGATGCTTGAGACGTCAGCCCCCATACGCCGGTGGATCGGGTCATCCGTTGTCCTCGCCGTCGGCCTCGTGCTGGCGATCTTCTCTGTCTGGGCCGGCTTCTCGCACTGGTTGCTCGTCGGCCTCGCTGCCGTCGCGGCGGTTGCGATCTGGATGACCTGGCCCGGCCGCGACGAGCCGGGGGCCGAGCGATCCGCGTTTGTGCGAGGGGACGCGTCGGGCTCGACCTTCGACGATGTCGTCTCCGACGGGTCGGACTCATTCATCGAGGGCAACGCGATCGGCGCGATCTTTCGCCGAGTCACCCACCGCGCGCCGCGGCGCCCGGGCCGCTCGAAGGACAAGTAGCTCGTGCCAGCCATGGATATGCGCTGCTGCTACTGCGGGACGCCCCGTGACCTGGTCCGCACGGGCGGGCCGAAGGTCGTCCCCGCGGCCTGCCGCTGCGGCGCGTCGTTCAGACCGCTGCTCTCCACCTTCGAAGCGTTCCGCAGGCGGGCCGTCCAGTCGGGGGCGCCCCGGCAGGGGATGCCGCAGCGCCGGGTCCCCAACTTCAGCATCATCGACTGCGTGATCGACAACTGCCGCGTCGGCATCCACATGGAGGGCCCGACCCACGGCCTGATCGACGGCCTCACCGTGCTAAACACACCCGTCGCCTTGGAGCTCGGCGGCGGCGCGACCGTCGACGCGCGGCACGTGTACCACAGCTCGGGCCCGCGCAGGCCGGCGGCGTAGTAGATGGCGCTTGACGTCGGCCAAGGGGTGGTCAACCTCGTGGCAACGAGCTGAGAAAGGGATAACCCTCGTGCTCCAGCTGGGGCAGTTCCGCCTCTCTCCAACTGGGCGAGCTAGCGGATTACCCCGGCGAGTGCGCGCACAAGGGTTATCTTACGATCGGGCGATTACACAAGCCGCGAGACCGACGGGGCGGCCGTGATGGGCGGGCCTCCCGCGGGCCACATTCCTGAATTCGGCCGTGATGGACCGCTACCATCACCGCCATGACCGCCGGCATCATCGAGCGTTATGCGGCGTATCTGCCAGTGACGCCGTCTACACCCCGGATCACGCTTGGTGAGGGGTCGACGCCACTGGTGCGGTCGTCGAGGATCGGGCCGGCGATCGGGCTCGACCAGCTCTATTTCAAGTGCGAGGGCCTGAATCCAAGCGGATCGTTCAAGGACCGCGGGATGGCACTCGCCACGGCGAGGGCGATTGAGGCCGGGGCCCGAACGCTGATGTGCGCCTCGACTGGGAACACGAGCGCCTCGGCGTCCGCCTATGCCGCGCGCTTTCGCCTGCGCGCTGTCGTCGTCGTGCCCGCGGGAGGCGTCGCCGCCGGAAAGCTGGCGCAGGCGCTCGCCTATGGCGCGATCATCGTGACGGTCAAGGGATCGTTCGACCGTGCGCTGACCCTTGTGCGCAAGCTGGCCGACGAGCCGGCCGTCGCCCTGGTGAACTCGGTCAACCCCTATCGCATCGAAGGCCAGAAGACAGCGGCTTTCGAGATCGTCGAACAGCTGGGTCGCCCTCCGGCACAGCTCTTTATTCCGGTCGGCAACGCCGGCAACATCACCGCCTACTGGCGAGGGTTCCGCGAGCTCGCCAGCCGCAGCGGCGCGTCACTCCCGACGCTGCACGGCGCGCAGGCGCGGGGAGCGGCGCCGCTGGTCAGCGGGCGGCCGGTCGCACGGCCGCAGACGGTCGCGTCCGCGATTCGGATCGGCAACCCCGCCTCGTGGAGCGCCGCCATTGCGGCGCGTGACGAGTCGGGCGGCACGATCGAAGCCGTCAGCGACGACGAGATCATGGCGGCGCATCGACGGCTGGCGCGCGAGGAAGGCCTGCTGGTCGAGCCGGCATCAGCAGCCGCCGTCGCCCTCTTGCTGAAAAGGGCGGCCGCTCGAACCCTGGGCGGCAAGCCGGTTGTTTGCGTGCTCACCGGTCACGGGCTCAAGGATCCGCAGGCCCTGACTCGCGGCTTACGAGTGCCTCGCCCCGTCGAGCCGACGCTGAAGGCGCTGCGGCGCGCGATCGGCTAACCCAGCGCGTCCACGATCGCGTCGGCCATCGCGGTGGTTCCCACCGCGGTCTCAGCATCTGGGGCGGTATCGGCGGTGCGAAGGCCTGTCGCGAGCACGTGTGAGACGGCGCGCTCGATCGCCTGCGCCGCGTCCTCCCGGTTGAGCGACCAGCGCAGCAGGAGCGCGGCGCTCAGGATCGCGCCGATCGGATTTGCGATGTCTTTTCCCGCGATGTCCGGTGCCGACCCGTGGATCGGCTCATAGAATCCCAGCGTTCCGGCGCCGAGGCTCGCGGACGGCAGCATCCCCAGCGCGCCGGCCAGCATCGACGCCTCGTCGGTAAGGATGTCGCCGAAGAGGTTCTCCGTGAGCACGACGTCGTAAGCCTGCGGCCGGCGGAGCAGTTCCATCGCGAAGGCGTCCACCAGCATGTGGCTGCAGGCGACGTCGGGGTAGTGTTGCGCGACCCGGCTGACGACCGCTCGCCACAGCCGCGAGGTCTCGAGCACGTTGGCCTTGTCGACCGACAAGAGCTTGCGGCGCCGCAAGCGGGCCAGCTCGAACGCCCGCACCGCAACCCGCTCGATTTCCGGAGTGCTGTATCGCATGGTATCGACGGCGGCTTCACCGCGCGCGGTCATGTAGCGCCGCTTGGGCCGGCTGAAATAGAGGCCACCCGTCAGCTCGCGAACCACCAGCAGATCGACGCCGTGGACTCGCTCCGGTCGCAGGACCGAGGTGGCGACCATGGCGGCATCGACCCGGACCGGACGCAGGTTGGCGAAGAGGCCCAGGCCTTTGCGAAGCCCGAGCAGCGCCGAGCCGGGCCGCAACTTGCTGTCCGGTGCCGCATCGTCCCATTTGGGACCCCCAACCGCGCCGAAAAGGATGGCGTCCGCCGTCTTGCAGAGACGAAGTGTCTGCGGTCGCAGCGCCACGCCGTAGGCATCGACCGCCGCACCGCCCACGACATCGTCGACATAGTCGAGGGCGATGCCAACCTTGCCCGCGGCGGCGTCCAGGACTCGCCGCGCGGCGGCGGTCACCTCCGGACCAATACCGTCTCCAGGCAGTACCACGATGCGCGCGGCGATCGTCACGGTAAAAGGTTATCGTGCGACCGCGAGCGTGAAGCGGATCTCCGTCCCTTTTCCGGGTTCGCTGATTGCTTCGATGGTGCCCCCGTGGGCGGTCACGACATCTTTCGCGATCGCCAGCCCGAGGCCCGAACCCGGCGAGCCGGGACCTTTGACGAAGCGCTCGAAGATGCGCGGTCGCAGCTCGCTCGGGATTCCCTGGCCGGTGTCGCGGACCGCGAACGTGATGCTGTCGCCCGTTCGTCGAGCACTGGCGGTGACGGTCCCGCCCGCCGGCGTGTAGCGAATTGCATTGGAGAGCAGGTTGCCGAGGACACCCCGAATCCGCGCCGGATCCGCGTCGACCGCCGGCAGGTCCGGTTCGAGGTCCGCGACCAACCGTACCGAGGCGGCATCCGCGGCGCTTTGAAACGCCGCCAGGCTGCTGGTGACCAGGACCGGCACGTCGACGGCCTCACGCTTGAGCCTCAGGCTGCCCACGTCGGCAAGCGTCATGGTGGCCAGCGCGTCGACGAGCGTGTCAAGCGACGCCGCGGCGTCGAGGATCGGCGTCACGTGCGCCTGGTCGCCGGGGTAGACACCGTCACCGATGCCCTCGGCTTGCCCGCGGATGATGGCCAGCGGCGTCCGCAGCTCATGGGTCAGGTCGGCGACAAAGGCGCGCCGGTTGCGGTCGGCGGCAGCGAGACGCGCACTCATCGCGTTGAAGGCGCGCGCCAGCGTGCGAAGCTCGCGCGGTCCGCGCTCCGCGACCTGCACCCCGTAGTCGCCGGCTTCGATCCGCCCGGCGGCATCGACGAACTCGCCAAGGTTGACGGCCATCCGTTGAAACCGCCGGCTGCCGCGAACGATGAGGAGCACCAACAGGACCAGTGCCGCAATCGCGACGAAGCGAACGGCGTGTGGCGCCTCGATCAGACCGAGGGCGGTGCCGGCGAGCACGACGCCAATCGTGAGGACCACCGCGATGACCAGAAAGGCAGCCGCGATGAAGCCGGCAATCCGCCAGAGGAATCGGCGTCCCATTCGGCGCCACGGCGGCCGTCCCGCCGGCGGCCACGGCTGACCCTCGGGCCACCAGGGTGGCTGTCCGCGGCCACGCGAACCCGGGGGACCCCAACCTCGGCCGCGCCAACCCGACGGGCTCATCGCCGTCCGTCCGCGAAGCGATAACCGACGCCGAAGACGGTCAACAGGTACCGGGGATTGTGTGGGTCCGGCTCGATCTTGCGGCGCAGGTTCTTGATGTGGGCGTCGATCGCGCGCTCGAACGGTTCGCCCGCATCACCATGGACAGCATTGAGGAGTTGGGCCCGGCTGAACACGCGGCCCGGCTGCCGTGCCATGGTCGCGAGCAGTTGAAATTCCGTCGGTGTCAACTCGATTCGCTTGCCGGCGATGCTCAGCTCCATGCTCGGCGCGATCAGCTCGACGTCCCCCGAGCGAATCAGGTCGCCCGGCGCCTTGGCGGCTTCGCTGCGACGGAGCACCGAGCGCACGCGCGCGACCAGCTCCTTGGGGCTGAAGGGCTTGGTGAGATAGTCGTCGGCACCGAGTTCGAGACCGATCAGCTTGTCGGATTCATCGGTGCGCGCGGTCAGCATGATGATGGGAACCGTCCCGTTGCGGCGCAGGGAGCGGGTCACGTCGAGGCCATCGATGCCGGGCAGGCCGAGGTCGAGGACAACGAGGTCGGGGTGCTGCGTGGACGCTGTCCGCAACGCCGTCGGCCCGTCGGCTGCCGTGAACACCGAGAAGCCCCCACGCTCGAGATAGTCGCGTACCAGCGTGACGATGTGCGGCTCGTCGTCCACCACCAGGATCGTCTTCACCAGCGCCATCCTATGCCGAAGGTTGAGAAAGTTGAGGCGGAGTGGGGACTCCGCCTCAATCGGGAGGGAGGGGAAATCAGAGCTGGACGGTTCCTGACGGACCTGTCGGTGGCTGGGGCGTTCCGTGCGCCCGGTCGTGCCAGGCACGCAGCGTCGCCTCGATGAAGGGCGGGAGCGTGAAGGTCTGCTGATATCCACCAGGACCGCCGGAGCCGTAGCCGCCGAAGCGGCCCCATGGTCCGCCGCCGCCGTAGCGGCCGAATCCGCGCGTAAGCATCCGGGCCATCAACAGTCGACGCACCAAGCGGCGCCGACCGAAGAGCGCCAGCCCCAGGCCAAGCCCGAGCCACTTAAGCGTCCGGCTCCTACCTCGAGTTCTGTAATCGTTCATGTCGTTCTCCTTCAGCCGCCCCCGGTGTGGAAAGGGCGGCGGTTTTGTGATTCCCCGCTGCGTTCCATCCTGCGCGAGAGTTGTGAATCACCTGTGAAGCCATCTGGAGTGGCGTGCGGAGGAGGCTTCGACAGACAGCTGTCACGGGGGGCAGGAACAATGCATCAACGCGCCCGGAGCCGGCGGCGGTGGGACCCGGAGACCATTCACCGCCGGCAACGGGGCGCGCCTAGGGAAGACCGGCCGCGATCTTGAAGACGTCGGCCTTCGAGAGGCCGGATTCGATCCGGTAGGTGACGCCGACATGCTCCCAGATCAGCGTGTTGGCAGCCATGCGCAACGTCACCGGCTGACTCTGGCCCGCGACCTGAACGTAAATCATGTGAGGCTGGCCCGCGATCCACCAGCCGGTGTCGCCGTGGACCGAGACTTCCTCCAGCGTCGTGCCCGGCCCGACGCTTTTGGTGATGAAGCCCGGGATGAGGTCGCCGCGAAACTCGCTGATGAGCAAGCCCAAGCCGGTTTGGTTGACCAACGGGATGCCCGGGCGCGGTGTGTAGGCTAGCGCGACCTCGCCTCCAGGAATCCCGCTCACGACATAGACCGCCTCCGGTTGGCCGACCTCGGCGGGTACGGCGATGGTAAAGCTCACCCTCGATTGGGCGTCGGCGATGGTGGTGCGACGCCCGAGGTCCAGCGGCGTTACTGGAGACAGCGATGGAAGCGGCGACGTCTCGCGGTTCACGATGACCCCCCGAACGTGGAAGAAGTGCGCGATGGCATCGCGTGTCACGGGGTTGGCCAGGGCCGCGGCGCCCAGCAGGACGAGCAGCACCGCGGCCACCAGGGCGAGCCGGCGCGGATCGCGCCAGAGCTCGAGCCGGCGCGGCTGAGCAACCGGTAGGGCGGTGATTCGCAGGCGCACGCGGCTCGCCAGGTTGGGGGTCGCTGGGTACGGATAGCGCGGCCCGAGGTCCCGGAGCGCTCGCTCCAGCTCGACGTCGGTCATGCCCATCGGATCAGCCATCGGTCTCTCCCCCCGCGACGGGCATGCGGATGTCGGCCGGCAGAGCGGCACGAAGGCGCGCGAGCGCCCGGGAGAGGCGCGACTTCACGGTACCCCGTGGGCAGTCGAGCGCCTCCGCCATCTCGGCCTCGGACAGATCGAAGAAGAGCCGGTAGGCAAGGATGAGGCGATCATCTTCGCGCAGCGTCTTCAAGGTCGCCACCAGGGTGGAGCGAAACTCGTTCGCCTCGGCCGCGGCCTCGGGGGACTGGGCCGAGTCCCCCGAGGATTGGGCGACCAAGGCGCGCTCGGCCATGACGGTCCGCCGACGGGCCGACGTCCGGCGATTACGCGCTTCGTTGGCGACGATCCGGCACAGCCAGGGCTTGAACGGCGCGCCGGCGTGGAAACGGCCGAGCGCGTAGAAGGCGTTCACGAATGCCTCCTGCGCGGCATCCTCCGCCTCGGCGGCGTCACCGGTGACCTGGTAGGCGACCCGAAACGCCAGCTGCTGGTACTGCTGGACAAGTGCTTCATAAGCGTTGACATCGCCGTGTCGTGCGCGCTCGACAAGCGCTATGTCGTCCAGTGGCCGGCCCTCCACGGATCGATTGCTAACCCTTCATACCACCCAGCCGGTCCGGTGGTTCCACTGGGTGCGGGCCGAATTACGGGACGGTGATCATCCTCTCGAAACTGCCCACACCCTCGTAGGCGATCCGGAGCCGATAGTCGCCCGGGTGCGTGATCACCCAACCAGCCCAGACCTGGGCGGCAGGTCCAATCCCAGTCGAGCCCGTCCCGTTCATATGGGTTGCGACGCGATCGCCGGCGTCGACGAGTTCATAAGAGAAGGCCAGATGCGGCTTGGCTACGTAGGGAATCGTCGGCCCAACCATCCGGTCGAGTTGCCCCGCCAATGGCCCGCTAATCTCCATGTAGACGGAAACCGTGGCGCTGGTTGCCTCGACCTTGGTGAAGCGGACCGTCGAGTCACCCAGGCTTCCTGCGGCGGGCTGCGGCAATCGGCGACTCGACTCAACCGGAATCGTGCCCTGCAGCGTCCAGTCGCCGGCCACCGCTTGGCCGCCCGCAGCAGCTCCGAGTGTGCTGGCATGCAGGCGGAGACGCGCACCGAGGAACGAATCAGGCCACGGGAGGCCATCGAAGATCAGGACGTTGTCGCCGGTTCGCGCGTCCGAGACCCCGCCACTGATCGCAATCGCACGACCAAACTGATCGGTCAGCTCGGTCCGCCCGAAAAGCATGTGGTCGGGCGGATCCACGCTGAGCACGAGGACGGTCTGGTTCTTGTCGGCGTAACCGGCGACCAGCCGCACCGTGTAACCGGACGACGTTGCGCGGCTGTCCAGGGCGGTGAAGCGCCCCTGCAAGCCGGCAAGCCCTGCCGACCGCAGTGCCGGACCCACGGCGGTTCCGACGATCGGGGCATCGGCCAAGGCCTGCGCGAATCGCGGCGCATAGAACGTGGCCCCACTCACCGCGACGATGAGCACTACCACCGCCAGCGCGACGGTTGCCCACCGGGGACGGCGTTGCACCGAACTGGTGCGCCGGGCAGCGGGCTCGGCCACCCGGGCGAGGACCCGCGGCACCAGCGTGTCCGGCATCGGCAAATCGAGGTCGGCCAAACGATCTTCAAGGCTGGTACTCATCTCGTCTCCTTCAGAAGGATGCGCAGGGTGTCGAGCGCTCGCCGGATCGCCATGGTCGCTGCTGCTGGGCTGATACCGTATGCTGCCCCGACCTCCGCGAAACCGAGACCCGCGCCAAACCGCAATGCGATCATGCCCCGCTCCCGAGGCCGGAGCCGCCGGACGGCCGCCAGCAGCTCGGCCGCCGTGATCCGCATCAGCGCAAGGTCTTCGACGTTCTCGCCCAACGTGGGCTGCGATCGAAATCGCTCCCAGAGGAGGCGACGCCTGGCAGAAACACGACCGGCATCGATCGCGCTGTTGACCACGATCCGCCACAGCCAGGTCTCCACCGTCCCGCGACTGGCGTCGAACCGTCCCAAATTCCGGATGGCGCGCACCAGGGCATCTTGGGCAAGGTCCTCGGCCTCGACGTCGCCCGCCGCCACCATGGCGGCAAAGCGATAGACGCGTTGCGCATACCGGGCGCAGAGCACCTCGGCAGTTAACGGCCGATCGTCGCCGGCTTCCACAGGTTGTCCAGGCGCACGCTGCTCATAGCCGGCCACAGTGTATATACGCTCTGAACCGGGGAACCCTAACAAACGCTCGCCGCTGAAGCCGGACAAGCGACGAACGGTAGCCTTGAAGCGATGGCACCTGCGATCAGCCGCCAGTTCCTTCTGATCGACGGCGACGACACGCTCTGGGAGAACAACGTCTACTTCGAGCAGGCGATCGAGGCGTTTATCGACTTTCTCGGGCACTCGTCGATGGGCCGGGAGCAGGTTCGCGCGGCGCTCGATGAGGTCGAGCGTCTGAATATCGCCGTGCACGGGTACGGGTCAGCTGCTTTCACGAAAAACCTGCAGCAGACGTACGAGCGGCTCGCCGAACGAGACGTGCGGCCGGAAGACATCGAGCATGTGGTGCAACTGGGCCAGCGGATCGCAAGCCAGCCACTGACGCTCATCCCAGAAGTGGCGGAAACGATCGACTACCTCGCGGGTCGGCATGACCTGATGCTGGTGACCAAGGGTCATCCCGAGGAGCAGCGTCTCAAGATCGAGCGATCCGGACTGGAGTCACGCTTTACCGCGAGCGCCGTCGTCCATGAGAAAGCCGTTGATACCTACCGGGCGATCGCCAGGGAGCGGGACCTCGACCCCACTCGCACCTGGATGATCGGGAATTCTCCACGCTCCGACATCAACCCGGCCTTGCGGGCCGGGCTCAACGCCGTGTTCATTCCACACGAGCACACCTGGCGGCTGGAAAAGGAGGAGGTCACCCATGCCGACGGGCGCCTCCTCATCTTGCACGCGTTCGGCGAGCTTCGAGTGCACTTCTAACCGCTACTCGGTCTGGAGCACCTCCGTCACCCGGGAGCGGGCCGCCCATTGCGCGGGAATGAGCGCGCCGATCATGGCGATCAAGAGTCCGCTGGCGGCCAGGCCAATCAACAGGCCCAGGTCGAAAACGTTGAAGTACTGGCTTGGGATGTTGGTCCCGGATGCGATCTGGCCCATCAAAACCAGGATGTTCCGGTGGAGGACCATGCCGGCCGGCAGGCCGACGAGGGTACCCACGATGCCGAGCAGCGAGACCGATGCCAGGACCATCGCGGTCACCTGCCACGGCGTCATCCCGATCCCCTTCAGGATGGCGATGTCACGAGCCTTCTCGCGGGTGTTGAGGACCACGGTGTTAAAGACGCCGGCGAGCGCGATCAGCGTCAGGATCAGCGCGAGTCCGGCAAGAGTGCTGTTGATCAGGATGAACGCCGTGTCAACGCCGCCCCGGCCGCGGACGTCGATGCCGATCCCCGGGTTGCCCGACGCCATGGCGCCGGCATAGACGTTGGCATTGGTGCCGGGCCGCAGCTGGATTTCGTATTGGTGCGCCTCTGGGTTGCCGGAGAGGCTTCCCCAGGCCGTCCGCAGGAGGACGTTGTCCCCCTGGATGTCGAAGATCTCACCCACGAGCCTCAGGTGCAGGTCTTGGCCACTAAGGGTTACGGTGATCGTATCGCCCACGTGTTGTCCAGTCCTGGTAAAGAACGCCGTCGGCGCCACCGCCTCGCCGGCCGAACTGAACCAGCGACCCGCGATGATGGGGTAGCCGAGCCATGAAGCGTCGCCGCGATATGCCGTCAGTGGAACCGGCTCGCCGGCGCCCGCCACGGCGACGTCCACCTGGGTTTCAGGAACGAACCGCGCCGTTCCCGGCTGCGCGCCGATCAGGGCTGTCATCTGCTGGTCGGTCGGACCGCTGACCGGGCCTTTGCCCTCGCCTCCCCCACCCTGGCGAAAGACACTGACTTGCACTTGCTGGTCGCGCGCTAGTCCAGCCTTGACATCGGCAAGGGATCGACTGAGCCCCAGGCTAAACGCAACTGTCGCAACCCCGATCAGGATGGCGCCTACGGTCATGGCCGACCGCCCTGCCCTGGCGAGGGACTCGCCGGCGCCAAACGTCAGGGCGCGTGGCAGGGGAAGGCGCGCCGCGATCCGGGCAAGCTGGTAACCGTGGCCTGCCGCTGGAGCGCTGCCGGTGGCGATCGCCGTCGCGGCCGTCATGCGGCCGGCGCGCAAGGAGACCAGGACCGTGGTCGCGATGACGACCAGAAGGATCGCCAGGACTCCAAGCGCATCGTGTCCGGGCGCGAACCCGAATGTCTGCGGCAGGTTGAAGGCGTGTGCGGTGTCCGCCAGGAACGGCTGGCTGAGGAGGATGCCGAGCGGCACCCCGGCGAGGCAGCCGACGAGCGCCGGGATGAGCATCTGGCCAGCCAGCACCGCGACCACCTGGGTCGGCGTGAACCCGACGGATTTCATGATCCCGATATCGCGCGTGCCGGCAATCACGGCCCCGCTCACGAGGTTGACGATGATGAAGGCCGATGCCAGCAGTGCAAAGGCGCTGAAGGCGAGGAGAAACGGGATCATCACGGCGGTCGTCCGATCAGCGTCAAGCTTGGCGGTCAGGTAGCTACTGCTATCGAGCACAGCACCCTGCCGGAAAGAGGCGCTGATCGCATCGGCCACGACGTTGATGTCGTGCTGCGTGCCGGCATGTACCAACCGGTACTCCATCAGGTAGGTCGTCCGGAATTTCCCGCTGGTGAGCAGTGGCACCCCTGCCGGAAGTGTCCAGGCACCCGGTTCATTGCCGACGCCAACGGCGATGCCGACGACGGTCATCGCGCCGGGCTGGTCGCCGCTACCGGCCGTCACTGTGTCTCCAAGCTGCGTCCCACCTTTGTCCGCATACTGCTGGGAGAGGACCACTTCGTTGGCGAGTTGCGCCCAGCGCCCTCTGACCAGTGTCAGACGGTCGACCGCACCGCCGGGGCCGTCGCGTCCGGCGAGGGGCAGGGTGAACGTTTGCCCATCGGGTTGCTCGATCGACCAGGGGATAACGCGCCATGGTCCGGCGAAGGCGCTCACACCCGACGCCCGCCCGGTCGTCCTCAACTCGGCCTCGGTGACCGCCGACGCGGCAAAAGTCATGGTCAGATGCGCGCCCTGCACCTGCTGAAACGCGTGGTCAAAGGGAGCGTCCGACTCAACGAGCAGGGTCAGCGCAAGTGTCGCTGAAAGGCTGGATAACAACAGAACGAGCGCAATGACGGCAGTCTGGACCTTGCGCCGGCGCATGTCGGCGAGGGTCTTTCGCAAGACGGCGCTCATTGGACCTGCACCAGGCCGTGAGCCGCATCGCGGCGGTCGTCGAGGATGGCCCCATCGATCAGGCGGACCACGCGGGTGGCAGCCGACCGCGCCAGTCGCTCGTCGTGGGTAACAAGCACGAGGGTCTGGCCGCTCCGGTTCAGGTCAGAAAGGATGGCCATCACCTGGTCGCCAGACTGTGAATCGAGCGCGCCGGTTGGTTCGTCCGCCAGCAGCAGCACCGGATTGTTGATCAGCGCGCGGGCGATCGCCACTCGCTGACGCTCGCCGCCGCTCAGGCGGGCAGGGTACTGGTCGCGCAACGACGCGATTCCCAGGCGTTCAAGGAGCTCCAGGGCACGCCGCCTCGTCTGGGATGGCTTGATTCCCGCGAGCTGGGCCGGGATCGTGACGTTGTCCAACGCCGTCAGGTTGTTGAGCAAGTTGAAGAACTGGAAGATGATCCCGACCGTCGTCCGACGGAAACGCGCCAGGCCCGCCTCGCTGAGCCGGCCGAGGTCGGCGCCGTCGACCAGCACCGTTCCCTTCGTCGGCCGATCCAGCCCGCCGATGACGTTGAGGAGCGTCGACTTCCCGCTGCCCGACGGTCCCATCACGGCGGTTACCTCGCCGGCGTGGATGTCGAGAGAAACCGAATCGAGCGCCGCATGCCCGCGTTCGCCGTTGTAAATCTTGCTAACACCGTTTAGCTCGATGAGCTGGCTCATGGAGCACGCTCCTTTGGGCTTGATGGCCCCCGTGTGATGGCCGCAGCCTATGGCGGATCGCCGCTGGCGTCGTCCGCTCCCAAGACGAATTCGGCTCGCCCGCAGGAGTGATTCCGAAGGCCAGTCATCCCCGGGACCTACCGGGAATCATCCCGCCGGTGGATGCACGCGACGCCACCGCTCGCTACAGTCCTCTTGTGCGGGACCTACGCACGCTCCCCCGCCGGTTCGACATCCGTCAACGGGACGTTGTCCTGGCGCTGGGCCTGACCGCATGGGCCATCGGGGAGGGTCTCAACACCGGCCATTTCACGCCGGCCGTCTTTCTTTGCACCGTTCCCTTGCTCGTCCGCCGGCGCTGGCCAATCGCGGTGTTTGCGGTCGGCATTGCGGGGATTGCCTTCGGCGCGAACAACATCGGTTTCGCTGCGCTCATCGCGGTACTCAGCGCCGCCGTGTCACTCGGGATCTACACGCGGCATCGGATCGTGGCCGTTTTCCTCGTCTTTCTTAGTGCGGGCGGGATCGCGATCGAGTACACCAGCGGACGCAATGGATCCTCGGCGCTGCCCATCCCGAATGAGGTGCTGCCTTTAGCTCTGCTCGGAGCCTCATACCTGTTCGGCAGCGAAATCGCGAGCAGGCAGGGGCAAGCCGACCAGCAACGAGAGCGGGCTCATCAGCTCGAGCAGGAACGCGCCGAAGCCGTGGCCGCTGCGGCTGAGACGGAGCGTCGCCACATCGCCCGTGAACTGCACGACGTCGTCGCTCACAGTGTCAGCGTCATGGTCGTGCAGGCCGGTGCCGCGCGAAAGGTGATGGACGACAAGCCCGAGGCGGCCCGCGAGTCCTTGCTCGCCGTCGAAGCAAGCGGGCATGAGGCGATGGCCGAGTTGCGCCGACTCCTCGGCGTGCTGAGTGAAAACGGCAGCGAGGCGCCACCGCTCGCCCCGCAGCCGGGGATGGCCGGCCTCGACGCACTGGTGGCACGCGTGCGTGAGGCGGGCCTGCCGGTCGAACTGCAGGTGGAAGGTCCCCCCGAATCATTGCCGCCCGGCCTCGACGTGGCAGCCTACCGAATCGTGCAGGAGGCTCTGACGAACGCGCTGAAGTACGCGGGCGGCGCACGAACTGCGGTCGTCGTGCGCTACACGCCGGACGGACTCGAGATCGAGATCATCGACGAGGGAGCGATTGCCACACCGGCCGACGGGATTGGGCGCGGCCTTGTGGGCATGCAGGAGCGGGTAGCACTGTTCGGCGGCACGGTGGAAGCGGGCAAGCGTCCCGAGGGCGGCTACGCCGTTCTTGCCCGCCTGCCCCTCGATCCGCCGTGACCACCCGCGTCCTGATCGTCGACGACCAGTCGCTCGTCCGGGCCGGTTTCCGGCTGATCCTGGAGTCGCAGCCCGATTTCGAGGTCGTCGGCGAGGCTCAGGATGGTGAGCAGGCGGTCGGGCTGGCCCAGCGCCACCGACCCGACGTGGTGCTGATGGATGTTCGCATGCCGCGGATGGATGGCCTCGAAGCCACGCGGCAGATCCTCGAGAACGGGCTGAGCAGCTGCCGGATCGTGATCCTGACGACCTTCGATCTCGATGAATATGTCTACGGGGCCTTGCGTGCCGGGGCCTGCGGTTTTCTCCTCAAGGACGTCACGCCCGAGCAGCTGATCGCGGCTGTCCGCCTGGTGGTTGCCGGTGACGCCCTCCTCGCTCCATCGATCACCCGACGGTTGATCGAGCGCTACGCCTCACGTGGCGCGCGAAGTTCGTTGACGCCCGACCTGTCGTCGCTGACCGAACGCGAGGTTGAGGTGCTGCGCCTGATGGCCCGCGGCCTCAACAACGAGGCGATCGGTCAAACGCTTTTCGTCAGCGAGGCGACGGTCAAGACGCATGTCGCCCACATCCTCGACAAGCTTAATGTCGAGAACCGCGTCCAGGCGGTGGTAGCCGCCTACGAGTCGCGGTTGGTCACACCTGGCGAGCCTGCCTGACTGAGTAGGCTTGACTCGACCCATACGACGTTGATGCTGCCAGGTGAGTACTCTAGGTCGATGGCCGGCACCCTGACCGTGCTCGATGGGAACACGTTCTTTGTCTCCGACGCGGCCGGCGACGTCGAACCGAGCGAGGATGCCAACGGCTTCTTCCATGCCGACATGCGACAGCTCTCCACCTGGCGGCTGCTGCTCAACGGCCAACCGGTCCATGTCCTGACCAGCCGAACGGTCGACTACTACTCAGCGTCCATCTTTGCGACCCTGGCGAGCGTCAGCGTCGGCGAGAACCCGCCCATCTCGATCCGGCGCGACCGCTTCGTGGCGCGTGGGGTCCACGAAGACTTGACCGTCCACAACCACAGTGATCGTCCGCAGGCCGTGATGATCGAGGTCGAGTACGGCAGCGATTTCGCGGACCTCTTCGAGGTCAAAGACCGCACCCCGAAGCGGGGGCAGTTGCACACGGACCTCGGCCCCAGCCGGGTCACTTTGACTTACACGCGAGATACCTATCGGCGCGACACCGTGATCGAATTCAGCGAGAATTTTTCGGTGGGACTCCAACGGGCACAGTTTGAGCTGCACCTGGAGCCGCGGGGGTCATGGCAAACCTGTGTCGATGTTTTTCCGGTGAGGGACGGAGAGCCCAACCGGCTTGACCACGGTGACCGCACGTTCGGCAACCCAAAGCCGGACATGCCAACCACCTTCGAACAATGGATGGCGCAAGCGCCAACGCTCGAGACCGACAACGATGTTCTGCGCCACACCTACCGTCAGAGCCTGATCGACCTGGCCGCCCTGCGTTTTCGCCCGCTCAAGACGCTCTCCTATTCGCTACCGGCTGCGGGCCTGCCGTGGTTCATGGCCCTGTTCGGCCGCGACAGCCTGATCACCGCCTACCAGGCACTCCCCTTCCAGCCTCACCTGGCACGGACGACCCTCGAGGCGCTGACCGCGTGGCAGGCGAAAGAGCGGGATGACTTTCGTGATGCCGAACCGGGAAAGATCCTGCACGAGCTGCGACTTGGCGAGCTCACAATGCTAGGCGAGCGGCCGCACAGTCCCTACTACGGCACGCACGACGCGACACCGCTCTTCCTGATCCTGCTTGACGAGTACCAGCGCTGGGCTGGCGACCGCGACTTTGTTCGAAGCTTGCAGCCGGCCGCGATGAAAGCGCTTGAATGGATGGAGCGCTTTGGCGATCGCGACGGTGACGGCTACCTCGAATATCAGACCCGCTCGAAAGAAGGCCTCGCCAACCAATGCTGGAAGGACTCGTGGAATTCGATCCTCTTCAAAGACGGCTCGGTGGCGAAGGGGCCGATCGCGACTTGTGAGATCCAGGGCTATGCGTACGATGCGCGCGTGCGGATGGCTCGGCTCGCGCGTGATGTCTGGGACGACGCCCAACTTGCCGAGCGCCTCGAACGTGACGCGGTGACGCTACGGGAGCGCTTCAACCGCGATTACTGGATCGAGGCTCGCGGCCACTATGCGCTGGCGCTCGACGGCGAAAAGAAGCAGGTCGACTCCATGAGCTCCAACGTCGGGCACCTGCTCTGGTCGGGCATCGTGCCGGAAGAGCGCGCGGCCGTGATGGCGAAGCGCCTGATGTCGCCCGAGATGTTCACGGGCTGGGGGATTCGGACGATGTCGGCGAACGACGCCGGCTACAACCCGATCGAGTACCACGATGGCACGGTTTGGCCGCACGACACGGCGTTAGTAGCCGAGGGGCTGCGCCGCTATGGCTATCGCGAAGAGGCCTCGCACCTGGCCCTCATGCTGGTCCAGGCCGCGGAGGCGTTCGAATACCGACTGCCCGAGGTCTTTGCCGGCTTTGCCCGTGAGGAGACAGGAGCGCCTGTCGAGTATCCAACCGCGTCTCGTCCACAGGCATGGGCCGCCGGCGCGCCACTTCTGGCGCTTCGCACCGCGCTTGGCCTCGACGTGTTCAACGGAACCTTGCGGATCGACGCGCATCTCAGCGAGGGCTGGGGACGGGTCCGGCTGGACAACATCGCCGCCGGAGGGAGAGCAACGGCCACCGTCCGGAGCTGATTGCAGGCGGAATTCGCGCTGGTCCGTGGCGGGGTTTTAGAATCTGCGATGACCGAAGGAGGGAGCAGATGACCGACCGGCGCCGCTGGATCCTGGTTGCCGCCGTGCTCGGGTCCGGCATCGTGTTCCTCGACTCCACCGTGGTCAACGTCGCCCTCCCCCGCATCGGCCGGGACCTGCCGCGACTCTGGTTCGGCATCCTGGAAGGCCAGTCCTACGTGTACAACGCCTACCTGCTGACGCTCAGCGCCCTGCTGATCCTGGCTGGCGCGCTCAGCGACTACTACGGCCGCAAGCGGATGTTCCTTTATGGCCTGGTCGGCTTCGGCGTGACGTCGGTGCTGTGCGGTCTTGCCCCAAACATGGAACTTCTCGTTCTGTTTCGGGTTCTCCAGGGTGTGGCCGGAGCCGTCCTGGTCCCCGGGTCGCTCGCGCTCCTCACCGCCAACTTCGAGGGGGAGGCGCAGGGCCGAGCCTTCGGCCTCTGGGCCGGCGCCTCTGGCGCAACCACCATCCTCGGTCCGTTCGTCGGCGGCCTGTTGGTAGACACGATCTCCTGGCGTGCGGCGTTCCTGATCAACGTGCCCCTGATCCTGATTGCGCTCTGGGCGACCTACGCCCACGTGCCGGAAAGCCGTGACGAAACCGCCACGGCGCATTTCGACTGGCTGGGGGCCGCGATCGTGGCGCTGGCCGTAGGTGGGCTCGCCTTCGGTACGATCTACAGCCAGCAACGCGACTGGCAGGATCCGCTGGGTTACGTTGCGCTTGCCCTCGGCGTGCTCTCGACGATAGTCCTCCCCTTCTACATGGCGCGTGTTCCGCATCCCTTGATTCCCCTCTCGCTGTTTCGCTCGCGTAACTTCACAGTGACGAACATCTCGACGCTCGTGATCTACGGCTCGCTCTATGTCACCTTCTATTACCTGACGCTCTTCATGCAGGGCACGATCGGCTACACCGCCGCCGCGGCCGGGCTGGCCGGCATCCCGGGCGCGCTCTTTCTGACCTTCCTCTCCCCCCGGTTCGGCGCTATTGCGGGCCGAGTCGGGTCGCGCCTTTTCATGGCGGTCGGGCCGGCAATCATGGCCCTCGGGGTCCTGTGGTACGCGCGCATGCCGGCGACCAGCACCCCCTGGCATCTCGAACCGCAGAACCCCTCGACCTTCCTGCCGCCGCTGTCGTACGTCGTCGATCTGCTGCCCGGTGGGATCATCTTCGGGTTGGGGCTCTGCATGCTAGTGGCTCCCCTCACGACCGCGCTGATGCGATCGGTGCCGGCGCACAACGCGGGGCTCGGGTCCGCGATCAACAACGCGATCTCGCGGGTCGGACCGCAACTGGCCGGCGCCTTGGTCTTCGTGTTCATCACCGCCAGCTTCTACAGTTACATTGCCGCGCGGCGGCCTGACTTCAATGTCAACGTTCCGAACTTCCGCAAAGCCGTGAGCCCCCTCAACCCATCCGGCGTGCCGCTGATGGCGGATCTCGTCCGCGACGCATCGACCACCGCCTTCCACCTGGCGATGATGGTGGGTGCGGCCCTCCTTATCCTTGGAGCGATCGTAAACGCGGTCGGCATTCAGGACCCGGCCAGGGCGCCCCAGCGTGAGCCCACCCCGGGCACGACACAGCCGGCGAAGGAGGGGGTTTAGTGGCCGTCCGAGACGACGTGGTCAACACCATCGCGGCCTTCTCGCTCTTCGCCGACCTGACCGGGCCGCAGCTCGAGGAAGTCGCGCACCTTTTTGATGAGTCCTTTTTCGGGCAGGGCGAGCGAATCCTCCGCCAGGGCGTCAGCGGATCGGGGTTCTACGTCATCCTCGAGGGAACCGCCGGGATCCGCGTCGACAACGTCGACCGCAGCACGCTCAAAGCCGGCGATTACTTCGGCGAAATCTCGTGCTTACTCGGCGAGGTACCGGTTGCCGACATCGTGGCGGAAACGCCCTTGCGGTGTCTTGTCCTGCCGGCCGCCCAGCTCGAGGGGTTTCTGACGCGGCATCCACGCATCATGTATCGCCTGCTACAGGGGGAGGCACGCAAGCTCAAGAACACAACCAAGTGGCTGAGCTAGCGCAGAAGCCTTTTCCTCCGGGCCGCTATCGACTGGTCGTGGTGGGCAGCGGGCCCGGTGGCTTGCAGCTGAGCTATTCGTTGAGCCGCGTGGGCATCGAACACGCGGTCCTCTCGGACGACCCGGCGCCGGGCGGCATGTTCCGGCGCTGGCCGGTGTTCCAGCGCATGCTGAGCTGGACCAAGCCCTTCACCGGCGTCGAGCACACGTCGCGCGCCTACGAACGCTACGACTGGAACAGTCTGCTGGCCGACGACGAGCGGCATCGCGCGGTGATGCCGGCCCTGATGGACGGGACATCGTACTTTCCCTCCCGGCCGGAGATGCAGAAAGGCCTGGAGGCGTTCGCGGAGCGCACCGGCATCCGGGTGCGCCATGGAACCCGCTGGGAATCGACTCGCCAGGACGGCGCGGAATTCGTACTCACCACCTCCGAGGGCGAGTACCGCGCGCCGGTCGTCGTGTTCGCCGTTGGCGTCGCCCAACCCTACCGGCCGCCGACCCCGGGTCTGGAGCAGGTGCCGCACTACGGCGACTTCCGTCCGGTCGAAACCTACAAGGACCGACGGGTCTTCATCGTGGGAAAGCAGAATTCGGGTTTCGAAATCGCCACCGGGCTACTGCCCTGGGCTCGGCAGCTGGTCCTG